>JAZRPX010000095.1:0-9071 GCA_045649445.1 Acutalibacteraceae bacterium
TTTTAACAGCTTTGCCATCAGCACCTTTATAAACAACTTCGTATTTGCTAGCTGCTGAACCTGTGTTTTTCCAAGTTAATGTAGCAGTTGCGCCATCAACTTTAGCTGCGAGGTCAACAATCTCAACATCGCCTTCTTTAACTAATTGAACAACAGGGATTGGTGTGTAAGTTGAACCATCTGCTTTTACAGGACATCTTGTTTCTTTATCTCTAACGATATCAGCTTTTTTACCATATTCTTCTGAACCATAGATTGGTGGGTGATCATCGTCTGGAGCTGGAATATATTCTTCCCATTGCCAGTCATTCAAAGGATCGCCATCGCCATCAAGGTCAAGTTTACCTGATTTAAATGTTGTACCTGCGAGATAGTTACGAATATCAAGCATAGCCATTTCATTTGTATCCATTGGAGATACTTCTGTACCAGGAACTGTTTGGCAATACAATGGTGAGAAATAAAGATCTAACATACCAATACCATCTGAATCATAGTTTCTTGGTTGATATGTAACGCTCTTTAATTTGAAATCAATTTCCATTTCAACGATTTCTTGAAGCTCTGCCATTGAGAACATTGAATTTTGATATTGATACTCATACATTGGATGTTTTGTTGTGAAGTTTTTCTGTGAACCAAGAACAATATTATGGCTAAAAGATTCATCTCCATCAATGTCACAACCAATAGTGTAAGCAAGAGTAAAGTCAACACCGTCTTGTGTGCCTTTTGAACCCTTAGCTTGAGCGCTCTTTGTATAGAAATACTGATAAGCGATACCACTGCCTTCTAAAGCAGCTTTAACACCGTTTTTAAACTGTGTTTGATACTCTGCTGTTGGAATAAAGTTTAATGACCATTGTTTGTCATAAACACCTGGGTCGCCTGCTTCAATTTCTGCAGCAGTTTGGCTTTGTAATCTCATCCAACCATCTTCGTTGAATGACAACTGTCTTGGCCAGTTATCTGTAAGATATGTAGCATAAGAATAGTTTCTGATGAATTCATCACCAGTAAACAAAATGTTATCATCATATTTTTCACTGTCAAGCTCATCCATAGTGATAGCTGAAACAGAAATTGATGATACTGCAATACAGCTGCAAAGCATTAATAATGCCAATGCAATGCTAAGAACTTTTTTGAATGATTTCATAATAAATTACCTCCGTTTTTCTTTGAAATTATAGTTCTTTTTTAGCATATTTAGTATATCATAATATGCTGTTTTTTTCAATATTAAAACACAACGCAGAACAATATTTGTATAAAATAAACAAGTTTTATCAAAAAATATGTAAATGTTGACTATTAATTATTCCAATATTTCTTATCTAGACTACGAAGTCTAAACGCTTCGGCAATATGTTGCTTTGTTATATCTAAACTTCCTGCTAAATCTGCTATTGTTCGAGCAACTTTTAAGATACGGTCATAAGCTCTGCCCGAAAGCGATAATTTTTCAAAACCTTGTTTTAAATAAGCGCTTGCTTCATCGCTTAATTCACAATATTTTTTAAGCATTGGCGCGCTCATTTGCGCATTTGAAGTTATCCCCTCTGCTTTGAATCTTTCTCTTTGAATTGCTCTCGCACGCTCAACTCTTTCTCTGATTTTTTCTGAACTTTCAGATGGCTTTTTATTAACGAGTTCATCATATTGAACTGGCGGAACTTCAATTTGAATATCAATTCTATCAAGAAGTGGGCCTGAAACTTTATTAAGATATTTTGTTACTGCGCTTTCAGAACAACTGCACTTTTTAACAGGATGACCAAAGAAACCACAAGGGCAAGGGTTCATCGCCGCAACAAACATAACCTCACAAGGATATGTTAATGTTCCTGAAACACGCGAAATTGTTATATTTCCATCTTCTAAAGGTTGACGCAAAACTTCCATTGATTTTCTAGGAAATTCAGGCAATTCATCTAAAAACAACACGCCATTATGAGCAAGTGACACTTCACCCGGAGCAGGATTTGTTCCACCACCTGAAAGTGCAGGGGCAGAAACCGTATGATGAGGCGCTCTAAAAGGTCTTATTGTAACAAGTGGTTTTTCGCTAGAAAGTTTTCCTGCAACTGAATGAATTTCACTTGTTTTAATTGCTTCTTCAAATGTCATAGAAGGCAAAATTGTTGGAATTCTTTTTGCAATCATACTTTTACCTGAACCAGGAGATCCGATAAGCAAAATATTATGACCACCTGCACAAGCAATTTCAACAGCACGCTTTGCAACCGCCTGACCTGCAACATCTGCAAAATCAAGAAGATTGTCTTTTAATGAGTTATGGAGAACAGTATCAAAAGGTGGAACAACGCATTTTTCAATAGGTGATAACCCATTAAGATGCATTAAAAGTTGAGAAACATTTTCTACAGGATAAACCTCTATTCCATCAACAACTGCCGCTTGAGATGCCTGACTTGCCGGCACAAACATTCTTTTTAACCCACTTTGTTTTGCTTTGATTGCCATTGATAAAAGCCCTTTAACCGGTCTTATCTCACCTTTTAGAGATAATTCACCAACAAAAACGCAATCTGATACATCACAATCAATTTCGCCACTTGATAACAAAACACCTATAAGAAGTGGCAAATCATAAACAGAGCCCTCTTTTTTAATATCAGCAGGGGCTAAGTTTATGATGATATGAGCGAGCGGAAACTTCAAACCATTATTTCGAATTGCCGAGCGCACACGTTCACGCGATTCTCTTACAGACGCATCTGGAAGACCGACTATTTCAAAGCTTGGCACACCTGCCGAAATATTCGTTTCAACGGTTACTTTATAGGCCTCTATGCCGAAAACACCCATACTGTTTACTACTGAAAACATTTTTTATCCTTCTTTTTTGATTAATTCTGCAAGTGATTTTGCAGTTTTATAATTTTCATAATTTTTATTTGTTTTTTCTGGTGGTGTTAAAACCGAAATATAAAGTTCTGGTAACTTGCCACTCTCGCCATTCTCTTTAAGATGTTTACTGAAGTTTTCTTCAAAATTGCTATCTTTCAAAGAAAATGCTTTGTTGCCGAATTTATCAAAAAATTCGTTTTTTTCAAAAGCATTTTTAAAAACTTCCATCTCATCTAGTTCTTTAAAACGATATTCATCAGTTATAAAGAGATAATGCTCTTTTAATCTAAACTCTGCAGCAAGGGCCGAAGCATAAGACATTCTTTGCTCCCCAGAAGTGCTATAAGGGTCATAAGACAAGTTTATAACCTGAACATTTTTATCTTCACCTTGTTTTTTATAAACATCTTCAACTGTTTTTTCAAGCGCATCTATCGTTTCACTGCTAATAAATTTACTTGTATAAAGACAAACGCTTACATCATATGTTTCTCTTGTTGCAAATTCAAAAACGCTGACACCAACTATAATTGCTAAAAACAAACAAAGAATTGTTCTTAATTTATAATGATACCAAAAATTTGAAAGCCATTTTGTGAATTTATTCATCTTTAGTTTCCTCTTTATCATTAAACACAAAAAATCGTTGACCAATATAGTTAAGTACAACAAAAATGCCCATGCCTGCTACCATTGCAAGATTATCACACCATTTATTATTCAAGAATGAGAACAAATCAACATTATCTCTTAAAATGCCACAAACCCAGTAAACAAGTGGTTTTGCTGCGCCATAAGCTACCAAATAGCAAACAGAAATATTAATAATAAATTTTACAATGCTTTTTAAACTATTTGTTTTACTTTGAAAAGTGTAATACTTATTCAACAGATAACTAACAACGCTTCCTACAACATAATTTGAAGCTGATGAAAACCAATATCCAAAACCACACAAGTTATAAAACAAAAACATAACACCTGTTCCAACTAATGTGTTAATAACACCAACTAACAAAAACTTAAAAGTTGTTTTATCAATCAACTTCATCTTTTTTCTCCTATAACTATGGCTTGAGCCAAATCTTTTGTATGAGTTATGCTCACACATAACTCTAGCCCTTGTTCTTCAACCGCTTTTTTTGCTTTGCCGGTTAAATAAAGATAAGGCGCTCCTGACTCTTCATGCAAAAGTTCAATTTCACAAAGAGAAAATCCTGAAAGTCCTGTTTTCATAACCTTTAAAAATGCTTCTTTTGCAGCAAAACAAGCCGCAACGCTTTCAGGACGAAATTTTTTCTTTAAAAGTTCTGATTTTTCATTCTCGCCGAAATTTTTTTCTAAAAATCTTTCGTTTTTTAAAGAATTTTCAATTCTTTTTATTTCTACTAAATCAATCCCAGATAACACCATTTTGAATAAACCTCGGAACAAATTTTTTGAAACCTTGTTTAAGTCTTTCATCAGGTTGCAAAATGATTAAAACCAATCCTGCTCTTTTATGGTTAACAGTAATATAAAAAAGTCCTTCTTCATCTAAATTTGCGGCGATTACTTTTGCATCAAATTCAACAGGACGAAGACGTCTAATTGTTTTTTCATTATAAGGGCCGATTTCTTCAAAATCTTTACAATTTGTTGATATAACTCTTTCTCTTTTTGATTTGCCCCAAATTCTATCAATATCAAAATCGCCATTTGTTAAAGAATATTCATATTCTAAATACATTCTTTTAACATACCAACGAGCACCAAAGCCAACGCCTATTGCTAAAAGAACGATGATTGGTGGAAAAATTGTTCCAAGCATTGAAAAAGCAAAGAAAATGAGAGAAATAATTAGCGCAATCGATGCTAAAATAATTGCAATTTTCAATATTTTTTGTAACATACTTGGTTTTTTATGTATTATTTGCTCAAAAAAGACATCCATCTTAAAATAACTCTCCCTAATAGTTTTACTTAATTTTCATTGATATATCAAACGCTTTAACCGAATGAGTTAACGCGCCGATTGAAATAATATCAACACCTGTTTTTGCAACAGAGCCGATAGTTTCATCTGTTATATTGCCACTTGCTTCTAAAAGCGCTTTGCCATTAGTCATTTCTACTGCTTTACACATTGTTTCACAGTCCATATTATCAAGCATAATAACTTCACAACCTGTATTAAGCGCTTCTTTAACTTCATCAAGATTTCTTGTTTCAACCTCAATTTTTACCATATGGCCTAATTTTTCTCTAACCTTTGCAACGGCCTTTGTAATAGAGCCACAAGCATCAATATGATTATCTTTAAGCATAACGGCATCTGAAAGGTTGTATCTATGATTTCTGCCACCACCTACTGTTACCGCATACTTTTGAATTGAACGAAGACCAGGCAAGGTTTTGCGAGTATCAGCAACTGACGCATTTGTTCCCTCGCAAAGTGTTACTGCTTTATTTGTCATAGTTGCAATACCTGACATATGTTGCAAAAGATTTAACGCAGTTCTTTCACCTTTTAAAAGAAGAACTGTATGACCTGAAAGGTCTGCTATAATATCGCCGCGTTTCACCTTTTCGCCATCTTTTATATAAACTTTTGCTTTAAAATCTTTATCAAGCAGTTCAAAAACTCGAAGTGCAACATCAAGTCCACATAAAACGCCATCTGCTTTTGCTTCAAAATAAGCAGTTGTCATATCATCTTCATCAATAACTAAATCTGCCGAAGTGTCAATATAATTTATATCTTCTTTAATTGCGTTTTTAATTAATTCATCAACATAAAATTGTAATAATTTCATCGATTCAATGCTCCTCTTAATATTATTGACGCCACTGTTGCAAGTGATTTTGCCTCGCAATAGTCTGCGGTTTTCTCAAATATATCATTATCAAGCCGACGCCTGATTTGTTCAATATTTTTAAGTCCTTTTTCTGCTGCATTGCTATCAGGAATTACAAAATGAGATTTTTGCATTATATCTCTTATTTGTGTTCTAATACCCTTTGGCAATGGTGCAGTACCATTTTTAATTGGTGGTGGCGCACCGTGTACCGAAACAAAATTTGTTTCGTGAATTTGTCTGTTTATCTCTTTAGCTGCGCGTTTCGAGAAAACAAGCGCTTCTAAAAGTGAATTTGAAGCAAGACGGTTTTTACCGTGTACCCCTGTATTTGAACATTCACCTACTGCGTAAAGACGAGAAATTCCTGTAAAGGAATTATCATCAACTTCAATGCCACCCATCAAATAATGATGGCAAGGGAAAATAGGAATAGGACCTTTTGTTAAATCATACCCTGCTTCTAAACATCTGCTATAAATAAGCGGAAAACGATTTTTTAAAAATTCAGAATCAAGACGCGATATATCAAGATAAAATTTATCTGAACCCGTTCTACGATATTCCATCATAATAGAATGCGAAACTTTATCTCTAGGCGCAAGTTCTAATCTTTCATCATATCTATGCATAAATCTTTCTTTGTTGCAATTTAAAAGATATGCGCCCTCGCCTCTTACTGCTTCACTAATTAAAAATCTTTCTCTGCCTTCTGCCGCAAAAGCAGTTGGGTGAAATTGAATATAATCAAGGTCTTTTATTTTAGCACCTAATTCATAAGCAAAACGAATGCCATCACCAGTTGCAATTTTAGAGTTTGTAGTATATTTATAAACTCTGCCGATACCACCTGTTGCAAGAATAACAAAAGATGCCGAAACAGTTTGATATTCACCATCAACAAGCAAATTTGCAAAAAAACCATCTGGCGCATGCAAAATATCAGAACAAAGAATATTATCTCTAATTTCAACATTCGGCAAAGATTTAACCTTTTCTATAAGCACGGTTGTAATTTCATCACCTGTTGAATCTTTATGATGCACAATTCTATTTCTTGAATGGCCACCCTCAAGAGTCATACGCAACGAGCCATCATCATTTTTGTCAAAATCAACACCCATATTGATAATGTTTCTAACATCATCAGGTCCATTTTCAACCAAAATCTTAACAGTATGCTCATTATTAACTTGTCTGCCTGCAATCATTGTATCTTCAAAATGCAGGTTATAATCATCATTTTCGGTATCAAGCACTGCCGCAACGCCACCTTGAGCAAGCGTAGAATTAGATAGTTTTAAATCTGCTTTTGAGATAAGCAAAACATCTAAATCGCTATCAAGATTAAGCGCCGCATAAAGCCCTGCCAAACCAGAGCCGACAATCAGCACATCATATTTACCGCTATTTAATGGCATTTATCTCGCCCTTTCTAAAAAATTACACTTTGTTTGAATTATCTGTTTCTTTTAAAGTTTTTTTATATTTATTTATAAAGCAAATACCAACATAAAATATAACTAATTTAAAAGCACTTAAAAATAAATCATATAAAAATTTAAGTTCCACCGATGCAAGCAAAATTAATAATAGTTCAACAATACTTATAATTACAGGCATTATCACAAAAACAATACCTAAAACTAAATATTTTTTCATATTTCTCGCCTCTTTCAAGGATTTTACAAATCATTGCCTCCCGTAGTGTTTAGGGAGACGTTTTATGTTTTTTTAATTATAAGCTCTTACTTCAAAAATTCTGATATCACTATCGCCGTAAGTGTTAAAGCAAGTGATTTTAACGCTATCACAAGAAATTGTTTCAAAATCTAACTTATTAAATCTATAAATATTATCTTGTTTTTCTATAGTTTTAACAATTTCGCCTTCTCTTATAAATTCAACCTTATAATCCTTAACAAGTGTTGTAGGTAATCCTTTATCTTGACGGGAAGTTACCCAAGTGTTAAGCGAAATTTCGATTTCAAGAGACAAATTACTATCAAATTTAATATGTAACTGTGATAAATCAACTTCTCTTTCAAAATCAATTGTAACGCTCTCGCCGTTTTCAGAAATTCCATTTGAACAATACATATTAGAAATTTCTTTCACAGTACGAGCAACACCATTTGTAATGTTTTGCGCTTTGAAGCCAGATTTTTCACTTGTTGCTACTACTTTTTTGCCAAGCGCTAAATCACATTTGTCTTGGTTTTTGAAATTAGGAATATAACAGTCATCTTTAAGAAGTTGCTGTTGAAGTTCAGCAATGTTTTCACTCACTTGTTTTGGCATAACACCTTTTTTAATTGCAATTGCCGCCGCAGTTCCTACTGCTTGACCACAAACAGCTGTTGTACCCATAACACGAGTTGAAGCAAACGCCAAATGAGAAGCAGAAATTGCTCTGCCTGCCAAGAATAAATTTTCTATATTTTTTGAATAAAGCGCACGATATGGAATAGGATACACATCATCAAAATGAATATATTTTGTTGGCTCATTTTCTGTTGATAAAAAGCCCTCGATAACATGGCAATCCATTGACCAACCACCATACGCTACTGCATCTTCAAACGGGGTTGCATTAAGCAAATCTTGCTCTTTTAACACATAATCGCCAACGAGTCTTCTAGATTCGCGTTTGCCAGGCAACATTCCAACCCATTCTAATTTATAGTTTTCTGCGCCGTGGTCACCACCGTTTTTAATGTGGTCCCAAATGCCATAAACTGTTTTGTAAAGTTCATCACGCAACTCTTCTGCATCATAAATTGTGTGAAGAGTTTTACCACCTAATTCAATCCACCAATAACCTGAACTGATATTATCATGTGGTCGATTATTCAAATCTTCTTCGGTGTAAGTATAAGCCCAATCCGGTTTTGTGAATTTAACAGGCGCACCTGTATCAACTGCGTAAAACATAACAGAGTTACCCATTGTATAAGGGTCTGCCACATCTAAGCCATCTACTTCGCCAAAAGTTGATTTATCTTCTCTGCCATACATAAATTCTGCGCCAGACAATGCTCCAAGCATACCATCACCCGTTGCATCAATAAACAAAGGCGCGCTAAATGTATAATAAGTTTCATTTGTAAGACCTTTTGCGCATATACTCTCAATTTTAGCGCCGTTCATTTTAACGCTATTAAAAGTTGTATTAAGGTAAAGGTCTAAATTCTCTTGAAAATGGCAACTTTCCCACATACACATATCAAAAACAGGCCAAGAATAATTATCTTTATCATTAACACTTTTGTTTTTAAGAAGAATTTCTTCTAAAATACCTGTTTCTCTTGCATTTGCTCTTGCAGAATGTTTATCTGCGCCACAAATATGCATTCTTAT
>JAZRPX010000096.1:0-6868 GCA_045649445.1 Acutalibacteraceae bacterium
AAGATTTCAATTTTTCTCTTAATGCGTTAGTATCAACATTGTGAATGTTTTTATCGCCGTGACAAGCCATATAAGCCGCAATACCTGCTGCTTCGCCTTCGCAAAGGCAAGAAGGCATAACTCTAAGCGAGCCCTGAGTTATTCTATCAGTTGAGATAGATCTTCCTGCTACAAGCACATTGTCAAGATGTTTAGGGCACAAGCAACGATAAGGCACACCGTGAGATTCACCGTCTTTATAGTGTTCAAAACGATGGTCGGCATTTTGTTCCATTGCCCACTCTTGATTTTCTCTTGCAGATTTATGTATATCAATAAAATAATTGTTTCTTGAAATTTCATCAGGAAAACTTTTTCTTGCAAAGTAATCATCGGTTGTAAAAGTATAGTCACCCTTGATTCTTCTTGTTTCACGAACGCCGAGCGTTGGAGCAGTTTGAACTAAATAAGCGTCTTTAAATGCAGGGTGATATTCTTTTAAAGCGGCAACTAATCTTTGAACTAAATCTCTGCCCGCTTCAATCTGTCTTGAATAAAGTTCAGGGTCAGTAGGGTCTGCATCCCAAATATGACCAGCATTAAAACCAAAGGTTTTTGGTCCAATTTTGCTATGGCAAAAATGAGTATCAGGAATGCCGTATTTACCCTCGTTTACGATAGTGTGAATCATACTATCTGTGTTGCCCGCATGCATATAAGGAAGTGAATATAAAATATCTTCATCAATATTTGTCATAATAAAGCACATTGTACCAGGTTGAACATCGCCATTTTCACCAAATTCAAACTCGCCACCTGTAAATGCATAAATATCAGCGTCACCTGTGCAATCAACAAAAGCGTCTGCTTTAACTGCAGAAATACCACCCTTATTAGCAATAACAAGCGCTTCTACATTTCGCTCATCTTTCATAACAACATCGCAAACAGTTGTATGATAAAGAACATCAACTCCGGTTTCTTTTATTAAGTTAGCGTAATTAACTTTAAGTGTTTCATAGTCAATAGCAACCCAATCAAGACGGTCTTTATCAATGTGTGGCATTTTATTTTTTGTTTCAAGAAAAATTCTTTTAGAAAGGCCACCATAGATAATTCTAATTCCATCGGTATAAGGGGTCCAAGCAGGAACAAGACCAGTTGTAGCCATACCACCAAGTTGACCGCTTGCTTCAATAAGCAAAGTTTTAGCGCCTTCACGAGCGGCAGCAGCTGCTGCGGCAATGCCAGCAGGGCCTGCGCCTGCAACAACTACATCATAATTATCATTTACTTTTAAGTTTTTTTCGTTTAATTTAATTTCCATAGTTTTTTCCTACCTAATAAACTATTATAATCAAACATATTATACTTTATATTTTTAAAAATTACAACAGTTTTATTGAGATTTTGATTTGGTAATCAAAGAAATTAGATAAGAAATTACAATTGCGGCGGTTATTCCGCCTGCCGATGCAGTTAAGCCACCTGAAAAAATGCCTAAAAAACCGTAATCGTAAATTGCTTTTTTAACACCAGTTGCTATTGTATAGCCAAAACCAGTTAGTGGCACAGTAGCTCCTGCACCTGCAAAGTTTACGATATGATGATACACTCCGATTGCCTCTAAAAACACACCCGAAACAACGAAAGCCACTAAAATTCTCGCAGGGGTGAGCTTTGTATAATCAATGAGCAATTGACCAACAACGCAAACTGCACCACCAATTAAAAACGACCATAAATAAATCAAAAAAAATCACTCCTTTTGAAATATTTTTTGTTGTTTATAAAGTTTATATTCACGCCTTGAAAATCTTTTGAAAAAATGGTATATTAAAATTAACAAAAATTAAAGTTTTTCATAAACATATTAAAAGAGGTGGTATGTTTTGGAAACTTTATGTTATGTGGTTTTTTGCTTTTTATCAATCATCGGCATAACAAGTCTTATGAAACAGATTTGCTATTTGATTTTTAAAAAGGATTGTATTAAAAATAGTGTGTTTTTAATTAAGTTAGATGATGAAAATTATGAAAACACCGTTTTAAGCGCTTATCACACTTTAAAATGGCAGGGCGTTTGCAAAAATGTTTTGGCATATAGCAATTCTTTGTCAAAAGAAAATAAAGCTAATGCTTTGAAATTATTAAACGATTATAATTTTTCATTTTGCGATGAAAATACCATAAACAAAAATTTAAAGGATATTTTTAATGAATGATTTTGAAACTTTAAAAGGAACTGTTGAAGACATTACATATCAAAATGAAGATAACGGTTACTGCGTTTTTACTATTTCGGTAAACAACGAGCCAGTAACCGTTGTTGGTGTTTTGCCATATATAAATGTTGGTGAAGAGGTTGAACTTTTAGGTGAGTTTATCATTCATCCACAATATGGTCAGCAATTTAAAGCCGAACAAGCGATATTAACAATGCCTTCTTCAACTGCGGCAATCTTAAAATATCTTTCATCGGGCGCAATAAAAGGCGTTGGCCCTGCAACTGCTAATATGATTGTTTCTAAATTTGGTGAAGAAACATTGAATATAATAGAAAACGATCCTGAAAAATTATCAGTTATAAAAGGCATTTCTCTTGAAAAAGCGCAAAAAATCGGAGAAGAATTTTTAAAGCAATATGGCGCTCGCGAAGTTATGCTTTCTCTTGCGAATTTTAATATTACTAATAATGAAGCAATGAAAATTTATAAAAAACTTGGCGCTTCAAGTATAGAAAGAATCAAGAAAAATCCTTATATGTTGATGAGTGAGGGGCTTGGTTTTTCGTTTATGAGGGCAGATGAAATTGCAAATTCGCTTGAAACAGAAATTGATTCAGAATTTAGAATTCAAGCAGGAATTGAGTTTATTTTGCGTCATAATCTTCGTAATGGTCACACTTGTTTGCCTAAAGACAAGTTGTGTGAAACTGCCGAAAAACTGCTAGGGGTTTCATATATAATTTGCGAAGAAACGCTTGATGGTATGATTTATAATGGCGTTTTAACAAGCGTAAAACTTGATGAGCGCGATTTTGTATTTTTGCCTGAAATGTATAAATCAGAAAGATATTGCGCTAATAGAATTGCTTTAATGATGAGCGTTCCGCCTGCTGAGGTTCCTGTTTCATCTTCGCGTTTAGAACAGGTTGAGAGAGAAACAGGTGTTTTATACGATGAAGTGCAGATAAGCGCTATCACAAGCGCTCTTTCTAACGGTATGCTTGTGTTGACGGGTGGCCCTGGCACAGGTAAAACAACAACGCTTAATGCAATTATTTCACTTTTAGAAGAATCGGGCGCAAAAATAGCCCTTGCCGCGCCTACGGGTAGAGCCGCAAAAAGAATGAGTGAACTTTGTGGTCGTGAAGCGAAAACCATTCATAGATTGCTTGAGGTAGAATGGGGTGAAAATGATAAACAACGCTTTAAGAAAAACGAAAAAAATCAATTAGAGTTTGATTGTATCGTTGTAGATGAACTTTCAATGATGGATATCGGTCTTTTTGAAGCGCTTTTAAAAGCAATGAGTGTTCATTGCCGATTAATTCTTGTTGGTGATGTTGATCAGTTGCCATCGGTAGGTGCCGGAAATGTGCTTAATGATATTATTGAATCTGGAATTGTGCCTATAATTCGTCTTGAAAAGGTATTCCGTCAAGCGCAAAAGAGTTTTATCGTAACAAATGCTCATAGGATTATCGGTGGTGAAATGCCAAAGGTTTCAAATGATGCCGAAACCGATTTTTTTGTAACAGATTCGCGTACGCCTGACAAGCTTATCTCTTCGCTTTATTGCGAAAGATTGCCGAATACTTATAAATTTACGCCTGAAAATATTCAGGTTTTATGCCCATCAAGAAAAATGAAAACAGGAACAATAAATATTAATAACATTTTGCAAAGCATTATCAATCCTGAAAATAAAATGACCAAAAAAGAGATAAAACGCAAAGGTTTTATAATGCGTGAGGGCGATAAGGTTATGCAGATAAAAAATAATTATGATGTTATCTGGACAAAGCCGAATGGTGAGCAAGGAATGGGCGTTTTTAATGGTGATATCGGTGTTTTAGAGTCGATTGATAAGCAAACATCAACCGTTTGCGTAAGGTTTGATGATAAACTTTGTATGTTTTGTGGTGAAGAAATTGATGATATTGAACTTGCTTATGCAATAACTGTGCATAAATCTCAAGGTAGCGAGTTTGATTGTGTTATATTGCCTGTTTGCGATATTCCACCACAGCTTAAATATAGAAATCTTTTATATACAGCGGTAACTAGGGCAAAAAAGATGCTGATTATCGTGGGCAATAGCACAGATATAAAAGCAATGATTGATAATAATAAAAAAACAAAGCGTTATACTGCATTTAAGCATTTTTTGATTGGTACAACAACTGCTTTAAATGAATTTTGAGCAAAAAAAGCACCTTTTTAAGGTGCTTTTTGTTGATTTTATAGAAAAAGTATGCTATAATTTAACAAATATTAAAAAGGAGTAAATTCTATGAAAAAACTTATTTCTATTTTATTGTCGGTATTGTTAATTATTGGTTGTGTGGCAGTAGGCGTTACTGCAAACACAAACATTTACACAATTAACGATGTTGCGGTAATTGATAATTATGTAGCAGGCAGTTGGGAAACCGGCGTGTTTCAATATCACAACAAAAGAATTGCAATAAATGGTTATGTTGAAATTGATTCTTCAAAAACATACACATTTGTTGGTACTTCAAAAAATCATTCAAACCTTCAATATTATTTAGCAGAATTTGATAGTGATAAAGCCTGCATCGCAAAATACGGCAGAAATTTGATTGGCAAAGGCACATGCAACTACACTCCAAGTAGCGCTAATGTTGCTTTCATTGCTATTACCATTACAATTCAAAACGACGCTGTGCTTGCGGAAGATACAAATGGTATTTTCAACAGATTTAGAAACAAAGGGTACAGCATTTCTTTGGTTGTTGAGGGTGAAGAAGTGCCTGTGTCTTCTTCTGCAGGTTCAACAGTTTCAACTGTGGCAACAGAATCTACTTCAACCACAACTCCTTCAACCACCACAACCACAAAAAAACCAACAACAAGCGTAACAACTCCTGGTGATTTGGGCAACAAACTTACTGATACAAGTGATTTTGCCCTTTCAAGTATTGAACTTACCGAGCAAATGCTTGTTGGTTACAACATTGGTAACTGTTTTGAAATGACTGAACTTAGACCAAACTATGTTCGTCCTAATTGTTCTACAATTGATGAATTAATTTATCATAAAGAAACAATGGCTGGTAACGTTGCAGTTACCGAAGATTACATTAAATATCTAAAGAATATTGGTATTCAAGCAATCCGTTTGCCGGTCACTTGGTTTAATATGCTTGAAGATGAAAACGGCAATATCTATCCAAAGGACACTTGGTATGGCGACCTTGCAACTCGTCGAGAAGCTTGGTACAATGGCAAGATTAACGAAGAATTTTTGGCGCGTGTAAGACAGGTTGTTGATTGGATTATTGAAAATGATATGTACTGTATCATCAACACTCACCACGATGGTGGTTGCAACAACTCGAATTCAATTCTTCCTATAAAGATGGATAATGCAAACAAAGAGCAAACCTATAATTATCTCACTAATATTTGGAATCAAGTGGGAACATATTTTAAAGATTATGGCTCAAAACTTATTTTTGAATTTTACAACGAAACATCTGACTCATCAGGTACAATGACAGGCAACGGCACAAGAGACGCTTTTGTTGCAGATTTGTTGTGTTATTTGATTCCGCTCATTAGAAACCAAGGATCTAACAACGCTAACAGATTTTTGGTTTGCCCAAGATACGGCGGTGTTTCTTTTTGGGGCAATTCAGACGGATTTGTTGAAAAGTTCTGTGCGTCTGACTCGGCAGAAGACAAACTCATTATCACAACCCACACCTACACATCTGCTTCGGCAATTGGTGGCGAGATTAGCAACGCAAGAAAGAAAATGACTCGCTTTGGAATAGGTGCAATTATTGATGAAATCGGCAACCTTTCTCAAAGCACAATTTCTGAAGATTACATTAATCTTTGCAGAAACCTTCGCACATATTCTGACAAACACAAAGTTTCTTGTTTCTTCTGGGACAACGGTGACTATGATTTCACAATTACAAATAGATATTATTTGCAACCATCATCTCCATCGCTTTCCGCTTATCTTGGCAAGGAGTTGGAATACAAAACCTACACCAAAAGCGACATTACGCATTTAACAAGAAAAGACCAACCGAACTGGATTGAACTTTACACCCCTGACAGCGAGAATGTTTACGGCAAAAAGTATTTGATTATGACAACTGCCAACAAAATCACATCTTTTGACGACGTAAAACACAAACAAGGTTATTATTCTTATACCGGCGCAGAGGGCGGCTTAGTTACCTATTTTGACTCAGATGACGGCGTTAATTACACAATGAGAAATACCGTTATTCAAACAAATTGGACAAAAATGGCTTGGGGTACTTTCCATGTTTACGGCTCAACATTTAACACAAAGCAAATTGATGGTAACTACCAAGTTGAAAAAATCGGTGATGGCTTAAATGATTATGTTGCTTCTGGCAAAAACCTTTTAGAAGAGGGTGGCGAATGGCAACGCGGTCAGTATGGAACAAATGGCAAATACGAAGGCGAAGGCACAACATATTACAACAAAAGAATTTCACTTGTTAACAAAATCCCTGTAACACCAAAGGAATATTATAAATTCTTTTTAACAAATGTAGATAACACAAGATATCAATTTATTCTTCGTGGTTATTATAAAGACGGTGCTTTTTTATCCAAATTAGGCACTATTACAAACGGCGTAATACAAATTC
>JAZRPX010000097.1:0-16878 GCA_045649445.1 Acutalibacteraceae bacterium
TGCTTCGCAAAAATCCAGCCCCCTTTACACAAGGGGGCCTTATCGCTGCGGCGAAACTGCTCATCGGCAAAATCCTCTACTGAACCACGCGACTTTTCACGCGGTTTTCATTATACAAAAAAAGAGATGGCTTTTGCCATCTCTTTTTAGTATGTTTTTTACATACCAGCTTTGATTTGTTCGATGCAGTTACGACATACACCTTTTTTGTTAAATTCCTTAACATCTTCAACGCTACCACAAATAGCGCAAGCAGAAGTGCCTTTTTCAAGGATAATTTTGTTACCCTCAACATAGATAAGCAAAGGTGTACCTGTAGGAATAGATAAATTGTTTCTAATTTCCTTTGGCAAAGTGATTCTGCCTAATTCGTCCAAACATCTTTGAACACCTGTAGATGCCATTGTAATGACCTCCTCTTTTTTTGTTATTTTTCGCAAGACATAGTTTAACTATTATAATATTAACATATCCAAATAAAAAAGTAAAGATTTTTTGTATAATGTTTTTGAATTTTGTAGAAATACACAAAATCAAGCAATACAACTTTGTCATAAACGCTGGAAATTTGGGCAAATTAGATAGAACAATAGATAAAATGGAAATAATTGTAAATAAAAAGCAATGTTTCACATGAAACATAAAATAAAATTTGTTTCACGTGAAACAAACTATTGAATAAAACAAAAAGATGTGTTATACTGAAAACACAAAAAATATAAGGAGTTTTCTGATGGGCAAAATAATAGCAATTGTTAATCAGAAAGGCGGCGTTGGTAAAACAACAACATCGGTTAATTTAACTGCTGCTTTGGGCGCGCGAAACAAAAAATGCTTGTTGGTTGATATTGACCCTCAAGGCAATTCAACAAGTGGTTATGGCATTGCGAAGCGTTCAATTGAGAAGTCGTCTTATGATTTGCTTATAGGAAAAGCAACTTCTTCTGAAGTTATTTTAAAAACAGAATATAAAAAAGTAGATATAATTCCTGCAAATATCAATCTTTCAGGCGCAGAGGTTGAATTGGTTGATGTAGAAGAGAGAGAATCTGCTCTTAAAAAAGGATTGGCAGACCAAAGAGAAAATTATGATTTCATAATTCTTGATTGTCCGCCATCGTTAGGTCTTATTACAGTAAATGCGCTTTGCGCTGCAGATACATTACTTGTGCCGATTCAATGTGAATATTATGCGCTTGAAGGTCTTTCACAATTGATGAACACAGTAAGAAGTATAAAACGCCTTTACAATCCAAGAATAGATATTGAAGGCGTTTTGCTTACAATGTATGATGGCCGTCTTAATTTAACACAGCAAGTTGCGGCAGAAATTAAGAAGTTTTTCCCTAAAAAAGTGTTTGGTACAACAATTCCAAGAACAGTAAGAATTTCTGAAGCGCCAAGCTTTGGTGAGCCAATAATGTATTATGATAAACGTTCAAAAGGTACTGAAGCATATGAAAAACTTGCTAAAGAAGTTATAAAAAACAATAAATAAGGGGGTTTAAACAATGGCTAAAAAATCCGGTCTTGGCAGAGGTTATGAGGCGTTAATGAGTGATAATTCTACCGAGCAGTCAAATGCAGTTGAAGTAAAATTATCAGAAATTGAGCCAAATCCAGACCAACCAAGAAAAATTTTTGATAAAGATGCGTTAGATGAATTATCAGAAAACATTAAAAAATATGGGCTTATTCAACCGATTGTTGTAAGACCAACAATAATGGGAACATATCAAATAGTTGCAGGTGAGCGTAGATGGAGAGCGTCAATGCAAGCAGGGCTTAAAACTGTGCCGGTAATTATAAAAGAGCTTGATGATGCGCAAACTATGGAAATTGCAATAATTGAAAACTTGCAAAGAGAAGATTTAAACCCTATTGAAATGGCAAAGGGCTTTAAATCACTTATGGATACTTTTTCTCTAACACAAGAAGAAGTAGCAGAAAAAGTGGGTAAATCGCGTTCTGCAGTTGCTAACACATTAAGATTGCTTGAACTCGGAAAATACATTATATATATAGAAAACGGTGTTATTTCGGCAGGCCATGCAAGAGCAATGTTACCGCTTAACGATAAAATGCGAGAAATCGCAGTTGAAATGATAAAGCGTGGCGCAACTGTTAGAGATATTGAGGCGTTATCAAAAAAACGTCCAAAACAAGAGAAAAACGAACAAAAGCCAACTGTTAAGCCAACTTATTATAAAGAAGTTGAGATTTCTTTAAAACAAGAGCTTGGCAGAAAGGTTGAAATAAAAGGCGATAAAAAGAAATGTACCTTAAGCATTGATTTTTATGGCGAAGAAGATTTGAAAGATTTAATTAAAAAGCTTTTTAAATAGAAAGAGGAACAAAAATGATAGATATTAGATTTTTAAGAGAAAACCCAGATGTAGTTAGAGAAAACATCAAAAAGAAATTTCAAGACCACAAATTGCCTTTAGTTGATGAAGCAATGGAGCTTGATGTTAAGAAAAGAGAAGCTCAAGCAGAAGCAGACGCATTAAGAGCCGAGAGAAACAAAATTTCTAAACAAATCGGTATGTTAATGGGTCAAGGCAAACGCGAAGAAGCAGAAGAAGTTAAGAAAAAAGTTGGCGAATATGCCGCTCGTCTTGCTGAAGTTGAAGTTTTAGAAAAGGATTTCGATGAAAAATTAACCGGCGTTATGATGAGAATTCCTAATATTATTGATGATAGTGTGCCAATCGGTAAAAATGATGAAGAAAACGTTGAAATTGAGCGTTTTGGTGAGCCAGTTGTACCTGATTTTGAAGTGCCATATCATACAGATATTATGGAAAAATTCAATGGTATTGACCTTGATTCTGCAAGAAAAGTTGCTGGTAACGGATTTTATTATTTAATGGGCGATATTGCTCGTCTTCATTCAGCAGTTATTTCTTATGCGCGCGATTTTATGATTAATCGTGGATTTACTTATTGTGTTCCGCCATTTATGATTCGTTCAAACGTTGTTTCAGGCGTTATGAGTTTTGAAGAAATGGACGCAATGATGTATAAAATTGAAGGCGAAGACCTTTATTTGATTGGTACTTCAGAGCATTCAATGATTGGTAAATTTATTGATACATTAAATCCTGAAGAAACATTGCCTTATACTTTAACTTCTTATTCACCTTGTTTTAGAAAAGAAAAAGGCGCTCATGGTATTGAAGAGCGTGGTGTTTACAGAATTCATCAGTTTGAAAAACAAGAAATGATTGTTGTTTGTAAACCAGAAGAATCAAAAGAATGGTTTGATAAACTCTGGCAAAACACAGTTGACCTTTTTGTTTCACTTGATATTCCAGTTAGAACTCTTGAATGTTGTTCAGGCGATTTGGCTGATTTAAAAGTAAAATCAGTTGACGTTGAGGCATGGAGTCCAAGACAAAAGAAATATTTTGAGGTTGGTTCTTGTTCAAATCTTACTGATGCACAAGCAAGACGCCTTAAAATCCGTGTAAAATCAAAAGATGGTAATTATTTTGCTCATACACTTAACAATACAGTTGTAGCGCCACCAAGAATGTTAATTGCGTTTTTAGAAAACAACTTACAAGCAGATGGTAGCGTTAAAATTCCTGAAGCGTTAAGACCTTATATAGGCGGCCAAGAAGTAATAAAATAATGAAGATTTTTGATATTTCAAGAGAATTGATGTCAGCACCTGTTTATGATGGCGATATTGCGCCATCATTAGAGGTGTTTGAATCTATTGAAAACGGTGATATTTGTAACATTTCAAATATTACAATGTGTTTGCATAATGGTACGCATATTGATGCGCCAAAACATTTTTTGAATCAACGCCACGATATTTCAGAGCTTGGAACAAATGCTTTTTGTGGAATTTGTGATGTTGTTAGTTTTGATGAGCATATCACCGCCGACCATATCGCTGAAAAAGTGCCTCAAGATTGTGAGCGTTTGCTTATAAAATCATTTGGTAAAGCGCGTCTTACTGTTTATTCTCTTATGGATATTAAGGCGAGCAACATAAAACTTATCGGTATTGATGATGTTTCTATTGGAATGCCAAACGCCGATGCTTTGATTCACAAAGAACTTTTAGGCAGTGATATAATCATTCTTGAAGGCCTTGATTTGAGTGCTGTACCAGATGGCAGATATGTGCTTGTTTGCGCGCCGATTAAAATAAAAGGCGCAGAGGCAGCGCCGTGTAGAGCGATTTTGTTAAAAGATATTATGCTTTATTAACAAAATTTGGAAATTTAGGAGAAAAAAATGAAAAATAAGAAAGTTTCGGTTGTTGTATCGGTTTATAATGAATATGAATCGCTTAATAATTTTTATGATACAACCGTAGGAGTTTTAGAAAACTGCGCTTGGGATTACGAATTGATTTTTGTAAACGATGGCAGCGCAGACGATAGCATTTTATTGCTTAAAGGGTTTGCTAAGAGCAATAAAAAAGTAAAAGTTGTTAATTTCTCACGCAATTTTGGTCACGAGGCGGCAATGATTGCCGGGGTTGACTATGCAACGGGTGATGGTGTGGTTTGTATGGATGCCGATTTGCAACATCCACCAGAAAGCATTCCAGAAATTATCGAGAAGTTTGAAGAGGGCTATGAAGTTATCTCAATGATTAGAACCGAAAATAAAGATGCAACATTTTTCGGTAAAATTGCTTCAAGCGCATTTTATAAGTTGTTAAATCTTGTTTCGCCAATTAAATTTGATGCAAATTCGTCTGACTTTTTTGCATTTTCAAAACAAGTTGGCGATGTTGTAAGAAACGAGTATCGTGAAAAAATCCGTTATTTGCGAGGTTTCGTGCAAAGTGTGGGATTTAATAAAACAACACTCGAATTTGTGGCAAGAAAAAGAGAAGCAGGCGAAAGCAAGTATAATTTTAGAAAATTGCTCCGTTTTGCGCTTAACACAATTTGCTCATTCTCTGATATGCCATTAAAATTAGGCCTTTATTCAGGCGGAGTGGTTGGTTTTCTTGGAATAATTTTGATGATTTATTCAATCATAGCCAAGTTTGTTTTTGAAGTTCCTGCAGGTTATACAACAATAGTTGTAGCACTTTGTTTCTTGTTTGCAGTAACGCTTATGGTAATTGGAATTATCGGTCAGTATATCGGAATTTTATTTGCCGAGACCAAAACCCAACCAATTTATATTGTAAAAGAAGTTTTAAACCATAAAGAAAAATAAAAAAAGCCGCCGAAAGGCGACTTTTTTGTTTTTCATCTATACGTCAAGCAATTCTTTATTGTTTTTATATATAGATGTTTTTTCTCAAACAAACATCGTAGGGTGGGGGCTTGCTCCCGCCGCCCAAACCACGTCTAAACTTGACGGCGGCACCAAGGCACCGCCCTACACAAAATTTTAAATTATGCTGTATATGATTTATCATTTAATGATGATGGTGGTGATGGTGGTGGGAATGGGTTTTAAATTCAACATGGCATTCTTTTTCGTGGCAATGCTCGTTTTCACTTTCTAATTCAAGAGTTGCATGCCCTACCCCATGCTCTTCTAATTCTTCACGAATTTTATGTTTAATCTCGTGTGGGTCAGCGCTTGTAACAACATGCATTGTAATGTAATTGTTTTGACCATCTAAACTCCAAAGATGAATGTGATGAATATCAATAACACCATCAATTTTTGAAATATGCTCTTTTATTTCATCTAAATCAACACCATTTGGCGCTTTTTCGAGAAATAAATCAATAGCGCTTTTTAAATTTTTGATTGCGTTTATAAAGATAAAAATTGCAACGCAGATTGAAAGAATCGGGTCAATAAGCGCAAAATCGGTAAATCTCATCACAATCGCACCGATTAAAACAACAATCCAACCAAGCACATCTTCAAGCATATGAAGATTAACGGCTTTTTGATTTAGCGAGTCGCCCTCACGAGTGAAATATGCCGCCAAAAAGTTAACACCTGCGCCGACAACTGCGAAAACAATCATTCCGTTGTAGTTTATCTCTACAGGATTGATGATTCTGCCGACAGCACCGAATATAACTGCAACCGAGCCGAAAAGCAAAATTAGAGTTGTGATAACACTGCCGATAACCGAGTAACGCGCGTAACCATAAGTATAGGTTTCATCAGGTTGCTTTTTGCTCTTTTTCTCAAGAAAATAAGCAATTCCAATGCTCAAAGCATCGCCAATATCGTGAATAGCGTCAGACAAAATCGCAACGCTATTTGTAAAAAATCCACCAAAAAATTCAAATATTGAAAAGCCAAAATTTAAAATAAAAGCAATTAAAATATTTTTTTCAGTTTTCATAAAAACTCCTTTCTGCTTTATTTTAAGAAATTATACCACAAATAAAATTTTCTTGCAATAAAAACACTCATTTGCTTTCAAAGATTCTTCGGTTACGCTCAGAATGACACGTGGGCGAATTGTGGGTGAACCCTCGGCGGCACCAAGGCACCGCCCTACGAGTGTATTTTGTGATTTGTTTAAATTTTTGCAACAATAATCGTAGGGGCGAACTGTGTTCGCCCGTTTTTTTCGGGAGGAGCAGAGCCCCTCCCCTACTGCCACCGTCATCCTGAGCGCAACGAAGTGGAGCCGAAGGATCTTTAAGATAGTTGCGTCTCGCTCACCATGACACGAATTTGAATTGATTTTGTTTCGGGTGGGGTTCTACTCCACCCGAAGCCAAATAAAATTTTTAAACGGGAGGAGCAAAGCCCCTC
Source organism: Acutalibacteraceae bacterium (assembly GCA_045649445.1). GTDB lineage: Bacteria > Bacillota > Clostridia > Oscillospirales > Acutalibacteraceae > RUG11462. Next base: position 6,715 of record JAZRPX010000097.1, read on the forward strand.
CCCTACGAATGTAGGTTGGATTGTTATGGTGTTTAAAATATTGCAACAAAAAAGCACCCGAAAAGGGTGCTTTTAATTAGTCTTTTTTCTGTTTCATTGTTGGGAATAAGAGTACATCACGGATTGCAGGTGAATCTGTCATAATCATACAGAGTCTGTCAATACCATAGCCGATACCACCTGTTGGAGGCATACCGATATCAAGCGCATTCAAGAAGTCTTCATCAGTGTGGTTTGCTTCTTCATCACCATTTGCAAACAACTCTTCTTGCGCTGCAAAACGCTCTCTTTGGTCAATTGGGTCATTAAGCTCTGAATAAGCGTTTGCCATTTCCCAACCATTCATAAAGAACTCAAATCTTTCAACATATTCAGGGTCTTCTGGCTTTTTCTTTGTAAGTGGAGAAATCTCAATTGGATGGTCCATAACGAATGTTGGTTGAACTAAATGCTCTTCAACATAAGTTTCAAAGAATAAATTGAGAATATCACCTTTTTTGTGATGCTCTTCATATTCAATATGATGCTCATCAGCCAAGCGTTTAGCTTCTTCAACATCTTTAACTTGAGTCCAGTCAACATTAGCATATTTTTTAACAGCGTCAACCATTGTGATTCTCTCAAATGGTTTGCCAAGGTCCATTTCAATGCCGTTGTAAGTAATAGTAGTTGTACCAAGAACTTCCATTGCTACATAACGATACATCTCTTCAGTTAAATCCATCATACCGTGGTAATCAGTATATGCTTGATATAATTCCATAAGGGTAAACTCTGGATTATGGCGAGTATCAAGACCTTCGTTTCTGAAAACTCTACCAATTTCATAAACTTTTTCTAATCCACCAACGATAAGGCGTTTTAAGTAAAGTTCAAGAGAAATTCTAAGTTTCAAATCTTCGTCAAGCGCGTTGAAATGAGTTTCAAAAGGACGAGCAGCAGCGCCGCCTGCGTTTGAAACGAGCATTGGAGTTTCAACTTCCATAAAGCCCTTTTCATCAAGGAATTTACGAATTGTTGAAATGATTTTTGAACGCTTGATAAAAGTATCTTTAACCTCATCATTCATAATAAGGTCAACATATCTTTGGCGATATCTTGTATCAGTATTAGTTATACCGTGATACTTTTCAGGAAGCACTTGCAAACTTTTTGAAAGCAAAGTAACACTTTCTGCGTGAATAGAAATTTCGCCTGTTTTTGTTTTAAAAACATCGCCAACGATACCAATAATATCGCCAACATCATATTTTTTAAAGTCTTTATAAGAATCTTCGCCAATGCAATCTCTTGCAACATAAGATTGAATATTGCCTTTTAAATCAGCAATGTTGCAAAAAGACGCCTTGCCCATTACACGCTTTGACATAATTCTGCCGGCAACAGATACTTTTTTGCCTTCAAAATTATCAAAATCATCTTTAATATCTTTAGAATGATTTGTAACATCGTATTTTGTGATAACAAAAGGGTCTTTACCTTCTGCTTTAAAGTTTTCAAATTTTTCTCTACGCAAACGCAAGATTTCGTTTAAATCTTGTTGTGGCGCATTTTGTGGCTGATTATTTTGTGCCATTTTAACACTCCTTAAAGGGTTAATTATTTCTTTTTAACAATCTTAACAATTTTAAATTCAAGGTCGCCTTGTGGGGTTGAAGCAACAACTGTTTCGCCCTCTTTATGACCGATAAGCGCTGAACCGATTGGAGATTCATCAGAGATTTTACCGTTTAATGGGTCTGCCTCTGCTGAACCAACAATTTTATATTCAAACTCTTCATCAAATTCAACGTCTAAAACTTTAACTCTTGTACCAACGTTGATGATTTTTGAACGGTTTGATGGTTCATCAATAATTTTATGATGTTTTAAAATTGTTTCAATTTCGTTAATTCTGTTTTCAAGTTTTGCTTGGTCGTTTTTAGCTTCATCATATTCTGAATTTTCAGACAAGTCACCAAAAGAACGAGCAACTTTGATTTTTTCTGCAATTTCAAGTCTTTTCTCGGCTTTTAAATAATCAAGCTCTGCTTTTAATTCTTCCAAGCCCTCTTTTGTAATTAAAATTTCTTTTGCCATGGTAAATAACCACCTTTTCAAAAAATTTTATATATATAGTTATACCAACTAATTATATAAAAATTATACTCATTTGTCAAGGAATTTATTTTTCTTGAATAAAAACAATAAGTGTGCTAAAATTATAGTAACTAAAAAAGGAGAACTATAAAAAATGAAAAAACTTATTAGCATTGTTTTATCATTTGTAATTATGTTTTCGTGTTTTGTTTCAAATGTAGTTGCAGATGAAAAAACACAAAATTTAGCAGTTTCCCCTTATCAAAAAATTAAATATGTAAAATCAAGTGGAATTTTATCAGGAATTTCACCAAAAACCGATTTAAAAAATGTTTTATCGTGTTTTGAAAATGCAGAAAACATCACTGTTTTAGACCAATCTTCAAATGAAGTTACAAGTGGATTTGTAGGCACTTCTTGGCAGTTTTCTTTAGGCGAAGATGTTGCAACTGCGCTTATTTTTGGTGATGTTGATGGCGATGGAAAAATAGCGCTTTTAGACCTTTTATATTTGCATAAATATCTTGTTAAAGCAGAAAATGCAAGTTCTTTGCAACAAAAAGCTATGGATACCGACCAAAACGGTGCTATTACAACAAACGATTGTCTTGTTTTAAGAAAAGATTTGGTTGATATTTTAAAAATCAAAAATGAATCTTATTTTTATGTTTCAAAAAATGGTAGTGATAGTAATAACGGTAGCGAAAATGCGCCGTTTTTAACAATTAGCAAAGCAGCGAGCGTGTTAAAAGCCGGTGATACTTGCATAATCGATAGTGGTGTTTATAGAGAAACAGTTACGCCTTTAAACCAAGGTGAAAGCGGCGCGCCTATTTCGTTTATGGCAAAGCCAGGCGCAGATGTAACCGTTAGTGGAACAGAAAAAATAACTGCTAATTGGACTCTTTATAAAGATGGAATTTATAAAGCAAATCAACATATCTGGCGCAGAACAGAAAACCAAATTTTTGTTGATGGCAAAATGGCGCAAATAGCGCGTTACCCTAATAAAAATAGTGATAATTTTATCGCAGTTGGTGATACTCTTTCGGCAAACAGCGCTTCTGATAGTTATGCTTATGATGAAAATTTAAGTTTTGCAGATGGCTATTTTGATAACGCTAAAATCTCAATTGAAGGCACATCGCATTACATTCATTATTCTTCAACAGTAAATTCATATAAAAATAAAACTGCATATTTTAACAAAGTAGATAGTGGTTGGGATTCGCCAACAACAAATAGCAAATTCTTCTTTTATGATAAACTTAATTTGCTTGATAAGGAAGATGAATGGTATTATGATGGCAACGGTGGACTTTATTATAAACCAAAGGCAAATATTAACCCTAATGATTTAACCTTTGAATATTCTGTGCGCCCTGATGCGTTTGATATAAGAGATAAGGGCTTTATCTCTATAAAAGGCATTGAAATTTTCGGCGCAACTGTGAAAACAAATGAAAAAAGCGTTAATTTAACGCTTGAAGATAACAAAATTTTATATTATTATCACACAGTTCAAGCAAGAAATTACCCTTGGGAAGCGCATTGGTATGGCGTTGAATTATGGGGTAAAAATTCAGTTGTAAAAAACAATGAAATTGCTTATTCTGCCGAGGGTGGCGTTGAAATTTACGCTGACAATTGCTCGGTTGTTAACAATTATATTCACGATATAAATTATATCAATTCAAACGCGGCGGCAGTTGAAGCTAAATATTCAAATTACACGCTTGTTTCACATAACACAATTGATAATATTGCGCGTTCGGCGATTGTTGCAAACAGTGAAAATATGCGAATTTGTTACAATAAAATTTCAAATTGCGCCGTTAATATGCATGATGTTTCGGGCATTGGTACATATAAATTTGACGCTAAAGGCACAACAGAGATTGACCATAATGTGATTTTTAATTGTAACGATGACCACGCGTTTGTTGCTTATTATCTTGATAATGGCAGTATGAATTATCTTGTTCATCATAATGTGTGTTATGATGTTGATTTATCAATGATTTTAAATAATCCTAATTATAACAACAAGATTTATAACAACACATTTTTATCAAGAAAAGCAATTCAAACAGGTAATATGCAAAACCCTTGGGAAAACAATGAGTTTTGTGGCGCTGTTTGGAATGGCAACCAATTTTATAATAATATTATGCCATCACTTCATTATGGCACAGGGGCTTATCTTTCTAACAACCTTTTAAGCACAAATCCTGATGTGAAATTTAATGCCGATTATACATTGGGTGAAAATTCATTAGCAATTGGCAAGGGGGTTGAAACAGAGATTGGCAAACCAAATGATATTGGCGCGTATGCTTATGGTGAAAAGCCGTTTGCAGTTGGCCACGATTTTGAAAAAAGCTATGAAACTACATTTTCTCTAACGCCAAAAAATGAAAATTTTGTTCCAATAAACTCAAGACCATTTTTAGAGTTAGATGATTTTAAAACAGATGTAATTTCTAACACATCTTTTGAAAATTCGACAAACGATTGGGGTGGCTCGGGTTATACTAATATAAATTCAAACGCGTCAACTGGCAATTGGGCAGTAAAAATAGAAGGTGGTTGGATTGAAAAAACAATTAGTGTAACTCCTGGTGAGATGTATGCTTATAAAGCCGATATCAAAGTTGAGCCATTTGGAGTAACATCTGAATTTGGCATACATTTTATGGATAACAATTATAACATTTTAAATCAACTTGCTTTTATGGTTACAACAACAGATTATGAAACCTTTGAAACGGTGTTTACCGTGCCTGAAGGCACTAAAAATATGAGAATTTTTGTTGCTAATTGGGATAGCAGCAAAAAAGTTTATGTTGATGATATGCATCTATTGAAAAAATAAAAAATTTGGTGTATAATTAAGTAAATAAAATTTATTGAAAGGAAAATTTATAATGAAAATACTTTTTGCATCTTCTGAATGTTTTCCGTTTGCAGTTTCAGGCGGACTTGGTGACGTTGCTTATGCGTTGCCAAAAGCGTTAAAAAAGAAAAAGGTTGGTGTTAGAGTTGTAATGCCACTTTATTCTAAAATTCCGCAACATTTTAGAGATAATATGAAATTTATAACATCAATTTCTGTGCCTGTTGCTTGGAGAAGTCAATATTGTGGCATTTTCGAGGCAAAATATGATGGCGTAACATACATTTTTCTTGATAATGAGTTTTATTTTAAGAGAGATGGTATGTATGGCGAGTTTGATGATGCAGAGCGTTTTGCTTTCTTCTCTCGCGCAGTGCTTGAATGTATTCCTTATATAGATTTCAAGCCAGATGTTATTCATTGTAACGATTGGCAGTCAGCGCTTGTTCCTGTTTATTATAAGTTGATGTATTTTAATCGCCCTGGCTTTGCTAATATCAAAACAATTTTAACAATTCATAATATTCAATATCAAGGTCAATATGGTATGGATTTGTTAGAAGATGTTTTCGGCATTCCAAAATGGGCTGCGCCTATGATTGAAAATAGTGGCGATTGTAATATGCTCAAAGCCGGTGTTGAATGCGCTGATAAAGTTTCAACAGTTAGCCCAACATATGCTAAAGAGATTTTAGACCCTTGGTTTGCTTATAATCTTGATGGCATTTTAAAAGCAAAAAGCTTTAAGCTTTCAGGTATTGTTAACGGTATTGATACTGATGTTTATAACCCTGAAACAGATGAGCATCTTGTTGCTAACTTCTCGGCAAAAGACATTTCAGGCAAAGCAAAATGTAAAGCCGCTTTGCAAGAAGAATTAGGACTTCCAGTTAAAGCCGATACTCCGATTATTGCAATGGTAACTCGTCTTGCAGGGCATAAAGGTTTAGAGCTTTTGAAATTTGTTTTTGATGAGATTATTGCTCGTGACGTTCAGTTTGTATTGCTCGGCTCTGGTGAAGAAGAATATGAACTTTTCTTCCATGAAAAATCAGTGCAATATCCTGATAAATTTGCGTTTAGATGTGGCTTTATTCCTGCTCTTGCGCATAAAATATATGCAGGTGCAGATATTTTCTTAATGCCTTCAAAACAAGAGCCATGTGGCCTTGCTCAAATGGTATCTTTGCGCTATGGTACCGTGCCTGTTGTTCGTCAAACAGGTGGCCTTGCTGATACCATTCGCGATGCAGGTGATGATGGCGTTGGTTACACATTTAAAAGCTATAATGCTCATGATATGTCTGGCGCAATTTATAGAGCGCTTGGTTGCTATTATAATAAGGAAGAATGGGCAAAATTAGTTGAGCGTGGAATAAATACAGATAACTCTTGGGAAAAATCTGCAAACAGTTATCTCTCGCTTTATAACGAAGCAATTAATTCATAAGAAAAAAGCGGTTGAAAAACCGCTTTTTTAAAAGATTAGGAGAAAAATTATGACAGTTAAAAAAATAACATCGGCAATTTTAAAATTATTACTTTCGTTTGTTGTTTTGTTTTTAATATTCTGGTTTGAAATGCCTGCTTTGAATATAAAAAGCGGAGATTTTTGGAGTTTTGTAATTCAAGGCATTATTATTTTCACAGTAATAAACGCTTTTTCTTATGTTTTATCGTTTTTAAAGAGATTTAGAACAGATAAAAACAATCATGTTTACATTGAAAATAATGGTGAAAAGTTTAGATTCAAAACGCTTGGAAAACCAGTTTTAATCGCAATTGTTGCAATTGTTTTAATAATTGTGTTAACTTTTGTTATGAATATCATCGGCGCGCAAGTTTTTAATGCAAAAAGATATAATCAGTTGCTTACTTTGCAAGATGGTGATTTCACAACAGATGTTGCCGAGATTGAAATGAGCCAAATCCCTGTTGTTGATAAAGAAAGCGCTCAAACTTTAGGTAAGAGAAAGTTAGGCGAAATGGCAGATTTCGTTAGCCAATTTGAAATTGCAAATAACTATACTCAAATAAATTATCAAGATGAGCCGTATAGAGTAACACCGCTTGTTTATGGCGATTTGATAAAATGGTTTAATAACCAAAGCCAAGGTATTCCGGCTTATATTAAAGTTAATATGACAACTCAAGAAACAAGCACAGTAAGGGTAAACGGCGGTATTAAATATTCCGAAAGCGAATATTTTATGAGAAATATTCATAGATATTTACGCTTTAATTATCCAACCAAAATTTTTGATGATGTTTCTTTTGAAATTGATGAAAACGGCACACCTTTCTGGGTTGCTTCAACCGTTGAATTTAGAATCGGTTTTTGGTCTGGTAGAGATATCGGTGGCGCAGTGCTTGTAAACGCAGTAACAGGTGAATCAAAATATTATGATTTAGAAGAAGTGCCAACTTGGGTTGACCAAGTTTTCTCATCAGGTATGATTATCGAGCAGTTAGATTTTAATGGTTTATATCGCGGTGGCTTCTGGAATTCAATTTTTGGTCAAAAAGGCGTTTTGCAGTCAACTGAAGGGTATAATTACCTCGCTATTAACGATGATGTTTGGCTTTATACCGGTATGACATCGGTTGTTTCTGATGAATCAAATGTAGGTTTCGTGCTTGTAAACCTTCGTACAAAAGAAGCTAAATATTATGAAGTGCCAGGTGCAAAAGAGTATTCTGCAATGAGCTCTGCCGAAGGCGCTGTTCAAGAAAAGGGCTATGTTGCAACATTCCCAATTCTTCTTAATGTTTCTGATAGACCAACTTATTTTATGTCATTAAAAGATGATGCAGGTCTTGTTAAAATGTACGCTTTTGTTGATGTTGAAGCGTATCAAGTGTTAGGCACAGGCGCGTCAGTTAACACCGCAAGAGAAAACTATATCGCAAACTTAAAACATGAAGATATAGAAGTTGAAGATACACAAGAAAAGAAAGAATATGACGTTTCTGGCAAAATTGTAGAAATAACTTCTGCTGTTGTAAATGGCAATACAAAATATTATATTTTAGCAACAAATGTTATTGATGAAGGCACAAAAAATCCTGATATTGCTTGTGATTTAGTAACAGGATATTCTACTTTTGTTTTTGATGTTTCTTTATCTCAACAATTGCCGTTTGCACAAAAAGGAGATAAATTTGCAGCAACTTATATTTTAGATGATGATAACGAATTCAAATACACCGGTTTGTTTGTGCATATTTAAGTAGATGAATAATATAAAAGCAGTAATTTTTGATATGGATGGGGTAATTGTTGAGAGTGAAGAACGCAATTACAAAGCAAAATTAAAGGTTTTAGAACCTTACAATGTAACTTTTGATTACGAGTATTACTCGCAATTCCCTGGCAACTCAAATATAGTAGTTTGGCAGAAAATAATTGATGATTTTTCAATTCCTGTTACCGCCGAAGAAATGCATAAAGTCGATTTAGTTGCGCGTGATGACCTTATTAAACAAGAGGGGCATATCGCAATTGATGGTGCGTTGGAGTTAATCGAAAAACTATCAAAAAAATATGTTTTAGCGCTCGCCTCTGGCTCGCCTGAACATATAATTAAAGATACAGTTAAGTTTTTTGATATTGAAAAGTATTTTAAGTTTATCATTTCGGGTGAAACAATTGAAAATTGCAAACCGGCGCCTGATATCTTTTTAATAACTGCTAAAAACATCGGCATAAATCCCGAAAATTGCGTGGTTATTGAAGACTCGGCAAATGGAGTGCTTGCGGCAAAACGCGCAGGTATGAAATGCATCGGTTATGTAAACTTAAATTCAGGCAAACAAGATTTATCTCTAGCCGATTTTAAGGTTGATAAATTAGAAGAAATTGATATATAAATATTAAGGGTGGCTAAATGTCGCCCTTAAAAATTTTAAAAAGTTGAGACATTTTTAGAGAAAAAACAGTTGTATAAGATAAAAGCGCTAAAAAGGAGCAGAAAAATGAGCGAAAAAACAAGAATTGTTTGGATAGACCAATTAAGAGCTATTGCGTTTTATACTGTTATTCTCGGACATATGTCGATTGTTTATGGATTAAAAAGTTTTATATATTCTTTTCATATGCCGTTGTTTTTTATGATAACAGGGTTGGTTTTTAATATTGAAAAGATTTATAAAACAAAATTCAAAGATTTTTTGTTTTCTCTTGCAAAAAAGATGCTAGTTCCCTATCTTTTGTTGCAGTTGATAAGCATACCGATAAGATGTCTTGCAAATGTTATAAATAATATACCAATTGATATAAAAAGATGGTTGTTTGGCATAGTTGTTGGCAACAATAATCTTGTTGAAGCGCCATCAAATCCGCTTTATTATGTCTTGCTTTTATTCCTTGCACAAATCGGCTTGTGGGTTGTTATAAAATTGGCAAGGGCAAACAAAATATTTATAGCAATAATTTTAAGTTTGTTATCTTTAATTAGCGTGTTTACGCAAAGAATTAATCTTGCTTGGCATATTAATGTTGTGCCTGTAGCAATGCTTCTTATTTTTATAGGCGTATTGCTTATGGATTTATATTTTGTTGTAAAAGAAAGAGAAGAAAATAAATCAAAATGGCGTTTAATTGCAATGTGTGGCGTGCTAGGATGCATAGGTTTTGCGCTAAATCGTTTAAATGGAAGAATTTCTATTCATGGCAATTATTATGGAAAAAGTTTTCTGCTTTTTCTTATCTGTGCAGTTGCGTTGAGCGTTGCAATTGCGCTTTTGGTAATGCGTATTCCAAATACAAGAGTTTTAAGTTTTATCGGTGCAAACACATTCTTTTATATGGGCATTCATAAGCCGATATTATTGTTGTTTGAAGCAATTTTCATAGAGCAAAAAAGCAATCCGGTTTTTGTTATTATAGTTTCGCTTGTTTGCTTTTTCGGTCTTATGCCTTTAGCTTGGGTGTTTAATAAATATGTTTTAAAGGCGAATTAAATATTCGCCTTTTTTGTTGTATAAGAAAACCACTTAAAAAGTCGCGTGGTTCAGTAGAGGCTTTTGCCGATGAGCAGTTTCGCCACAGCGATAAGGCCCCCTTGTGTAAAGGGGGCTGGGTTTTTGCGAAGCAAAAAGACTGGGGGATTGTTTGTGAATTTAAATTTATATTAGTTGTATTAGTTCACAATCCCTCCGTCAAAAATCAAAGATTTTCGCCACCTCCC
>JAZRPX010000098.1:0-9604 GCA_045649445.1 Acutalibacteraceae bacterium
TTTTAAGTGAACCATCATCAGCGCCGGAAGCTCCTGTTTCTTTCGCAACTTTTTCGCGTTCAAGTGTTACATTTTTGCGAACACGAACATTTAAAATGCGTTTTGCAACATCTTCTTTGATACCCTCGGTCATTGCGTTAAACATATCATAACCCTCGTTACGATATTCAACAACAGGGTCGTGCTGACCGTATGAACGAAGATGAATACCCTCGCGAAGTTCATCCATAGCATCGATATGCTCCATCCAATGAGTGTCAACTGATTTCAAAAGAACAACTCGTTCAACTTCGCGCATAAGTTCATCGCCAAATTCTTCTTCGCGCTCGGCGTAAGTGTTTTCTGCAATTTCAACAAGACGGTCAATAACATCGGCTTTTTCAAGAGAATCAAGCTCTGCGTTGGTGTAGTTAAACTCGTTTTCAACGTCTAACCAAGCAGAAAGTTCAAGTTTAAGCCCTGCAAAATCCCATTCTTCTGCGATATCTGCTGAAAGATAATGGTTACAAATCTCGGTAAGAGTATCTTTAACCATACCTTTAACGGTAGCAGTAATATCATCGCCATCAATAACCTTGTTTCTTTGGTCATAAATAATTGTTCTTTGAACATTCATAACATCATCATATTCAAGAACGTTCTTTCTTATAGAGAAGTTGCGATATTCGATTTTTTGTTGAGCACCTTCAATTGTGTTAGAAAGCATTTTCATTTCAAGCGGAATATCATCTTCAACATTTAATGTTTCCATAATGCGATAGATTCTCTCGCCACCAAATAAACGCATAAGGTCATCTTCAAGCGAAATATAGAATCTTGATTCACCAGGGTCACCCTGACGGCCAGAACGACCGCGCAACTGATTGTCAATTCTTCGTGATTCGTGGCGTTCAGTACCAATAATACACAAACCGCCTGCTTCTCTTACACGCTCAGCTTCAGGTTTGATTTCTTCTTTGAATTTTGCGTTAAGTTCTGAAAATGTTTTACGCGCGTTTAAAATTTCTTCATTGTCAGTTTCTGCAAAACCTGTTGCCTCGGCAATCATTTCATCTTCAAAGCCCTGTTTCTTCATCTCGGCTTTTGCCATATATTCAGCATTACCACCGAGCATAATATCAGTACCACGACCTGCCATATTAGTAGCAATTGTAACTGCGCCAAATTTACCTGCTTGTGCTACAATCTCTGCTTCTTGACGGTGGTTTTTAGCGTTAAGAACATTATGCTTAATGCCTTTTCTCTTAAGCATTTTACTTAAAAATTCTGATTTTTCAATTGAAATTGTACCAACAAGAACAGGTTGACCTTTTGCATTACGCTCGGCAATATCTTCGATAACTGCATTGAATTTAGCCATCTCTGTTTTATAAACAATATCAGGATTATCAAAACGAGCTAGAGGTTTGTTTGTTGGAATTTCAACAACATCAAGACGATAAATCTCGTTAAACTCTTGGCTTTCGGTAAGCGCAGTACCTGTCATACCTGAAAGTTTGTCATACATTCTAAATAAGTTTTGGAATGTGATAGTAGCGAGAGTTCTTGATTCGTTTTCGATTTTTACATTTTCTTTAGCTTCAATTGCTTGGTGTAATCCTTCGTTATATCTTCTACCAAACATCAAACGGCCGGTAAATTCATCAACGATGATAACTTCGCCGTCTTTAACAACATAGTCAATATCTCTGTGCATAATACCATGCGCTTTGATTGCTTGGTTAACGTGATGAGCAATAGTGATGTTTTCGGCATCATTAAGATTTTCAAGACCGAAAAATTCTTCTGCTTTTTTAACACCGTTTGCAGTTAAAGTAGCAGATTTTGCCTTTTCGTCAACAATATAATCACCATCTAATTCAACTTGGTCTTCTGCTTCTTCTTTTGTGTTAAGGTTTTTAACCTTTGTCATCTTAAGTTTTTTTGCAAGTGCGTCTGCACGTTTATAAAGGTCGGTTGATTTTTCGCCTTGACCTGAAATGATAAGTGGAGTTCTTGCCTCGTCTATCAAAATCGAGTCAACCTCATCGACAACTGCAAAATAATGGCCTCTTTGCACACGCTCATTAGCGTAAGTAACCATATTATCACGAAGATAGTCAAAACCTAATTCGTTATTTGTACAATAAGTAATATCAGCAGCGTAAGCGGCTCTACGGTCTTCGCCTTCAACGTCGTGAGTAATAAGACCAACCGAAAGGCCTAAAAATCTGTAAAGTTTGCCCATCCATTCAGAGTCACGCTTTGCAAGATAGTCATTAACCGTTACAATGTGAACACCTTTGCCTGCAAGCGCATTAAGATATGTTGGCAAAGTAGCAACAAGAGTTTTACCTTCACCTGTTTTCATCTCGGCAATTCTACCTTGATGCAAAACAATACCACCGATAATTTGAACAGGGTAAGGGCGCATACCTAAAACTCTGTCAGCGGCTTCTCTACAAACAGCAAATGCCTCAGGCAAAATATCATCTAAAGTTTCACCTTTAGTCAGTCTTTCTTTAAATTCGGTTGTTTTAGCTTTTAACTGCTCATCAGAAAGTTTTTTGTAATCTTCTTCTAGCGCTAAAACTTTTTGTTTAATTGGTTCAATTCTTTTTAACTCTTTTTTAGAATAAGAACCTAATAAGAAATCTCTAAGACCCATTTTATAAAAATTCCTTTCAGAAATAAAAATCTAATTATAAATATAATAACATATTTTTATGCAAAAAAAAAGAACTATTTGTAAATAAATTTTAATTTACAAACAATTCTTTTTAAAAAGTCAATATTATTCTGCTGAAACAAGCATATTTTTAGGCAAGAAATACCATTTTCCACCTGTTTGAACCGAATATTCATCAGCAATATAAACTTCTTGCGCGCCTTCATCATTGCTAATATCAACTCTTATAGTAACATGTTTCATATCTTCAATTGCAATGTCATAACCTAATTCTTTACAAGCGTTTTGATAAAATTCAATCATTTTATCAGAATAAGAATAAACATCTATTACTTTTGAAGAAATTTTGTAATCAGCGCCGTAAGCGTTTATAAGAATATCTTCGTTTTCTTTCTTGTATGTTTCAAAATCACCATAAGATTCTGTGAAAAAGTTTTCGGCATCTGCTTTAAAACTACCATACATATCGTTTATATAGCCGGCAAGATCACCTGAATAAAGCGAAACAACTGCTTTTTCAATAGGTTTTGAAGGCATTGTTCTTTTTGCGTTATTGCTAACGATTACAGCAGAAACTATGCCGATAATTGCAATAACGATAAGAAGAATTAAAAAACCTTTTGGCTTTTTTTCTTTATATTCAGTTGTCTCTTCGTTAATAAGCGATAAATTCTCGCTTCCGCATTCTCCACAACTCATTTCAAAATCTTTCAAAGTTGCGCCACAGTCTAAACATTTTCTCATTTTAAACCACTCCTTCGTTAAAAAAGATTATACACGAAAAGCATATATTTGTAAATAGTTGATTTTTGATTTTTATGTGTTATAATCAACTCAAGTGGGGTGGTTTTTATGAAAATTTATATTGCTAATGACCATGGTGGTTATGAAATCAAGAAAAAAATAATGAATTATCTAATCGAAAAGCGCAATGTTGTTGTAAATGAGGGCAGCGATACAACAGAGATAGTAAGATATCCTTATTACGCTTCTAAAGTTGCCGTTGCAGTTTCAAAAGGCATTGCTAATAGAGGTATTTTGATTTGCAATTCAGGAATTGGAATGAGCATTGTTGCAAATAAATATAAAGGCGTTAGAGCGGCAGTTATAAATGATGTTGAAACTGCTAAATTAACTCGTCTTCATAATGATTCAAATGTTTTGTGCCTTGCAGGAAAAGACCTTGATTTTGAAAAGGCAAAAGAAATAATTGATGTTTGGCTTGAAACCGAATTCGAGGGTGGCAGACATAATATTTCGCTTGATTTGATTGATGAAATTGAACAAGAAAATTTAATTTCTTCTAATTGGAATGATTATGATAGAGAAGCGCTTTCTCGCAGAGAAGATTTTTATAAAAACGAGTGGCAAAACCCTGTTAATATTTTGCTTGATACTGATATGCTAACTGACTGTGATGATGTTGCAGCACTTGCAATGCTTCTTAACCTTGAAAAACGAGGAGATGCTAATATTTTAGGCGTTACAGTTTCATCTGCAAATGAACTTTCTGCGCCTGTAACAAAAGCAGTTTTAGAGTTTTATAATAGAGGCGATGTGCCTGTTGGCGCGCCAGAAAAAGGTCAGGGTGGATTTAGAAATGATTCTTGTTTTTTACAGCAGATTGTTGATGAATTTAACCCTTCAATAAAAACAAATAGTGAAGCAGAAATCGGTTATAAATTGATGCGAAGAGTTTTAGCAAATGCTAAAGATAATTCTGTGAAAATAGTAACAATTGGTTATTTAACAAATCTTGCAGCACTTTTAAAAAGTGGCGCAGATGAAATTAGCGAATTAACAGGTGAAGAGTTAATCGCTAAAAAGGTTAATGAATGGGTTTGTATGGCAGGTAATTTCCCTGATGACCCTGCGATTGATAATGTTAATTTCACGCGTGACGCAGAAAATGCGCTTTATTGCGTGAGAAATTATAAGGGTAGAGTAACTTATATCGGTAGAGATATAGGGCATAACATTTTTGTTGGCGATGATTTTCATAAATTAACAAGCCCGCATCCATTAAGACGCTCTTATGAGTTGCATAGAGGCAGATGGGGAGATAACTGGGACCATCATACTGCAGACCCATCAACTATTCTTTATTCAGTTTATGGTCTTGCAGACCGATTTGAAATTCAAAGTGGCACTATAACAATAAATGATGATTGCTCGTTTAATTGGAACCCACAAAAACATTCAAATGCGGCGTATCTTTTGCAAAAACAAATTCGCGAAGAAACTGCAAAAGAGATAAATAATATAATAATGTATGGTTGACACAGCGCGTGATTTTATGTTATAATGTTTAAAATTAAATAATTCGAGGAGATATTTTTGATGAAAAAAATTATAAGTTTAATAGTAGCAGTTTTAATGATTTTTGCTGCAATGAGTGTTAGTGCAGTAGCAGAAGTTGATACAACTGTTGATTTGCAAATGATTAACGGCGCTGCTATTCGTATAAATGAACAAAATGGCATTCGTTTTTATTCACAGGTTGATACAGTTAAGGTTCAAGCCCTTCGCGATGCTGGTTACACAGTTGAGCTTGGAACTTTGATTGCGCCTAAAGATAAGTTGAAATCTGGCAATGTTTATGAAGAATTAACTTTTGATATTGATACTAAAAAATATGTTAATGTTAAATATGAGTCAAAAACATATTATGAAGAATCTTCGTTTTCTGGCATTGTAGGTTCAATTGTTAATATTCAAGAAAAACCTAATTCTTACAGTTATGATAATGGTAATAAAGCAAGACCATTCGTTGGCAGAGCGTATGCTATTGTTACTGATAGCGAAGGCAATCAAACAATTTCTTATGCTAAATATTATAATGATGATTTCAATAATAATTCTCGTTCGCTTTATCAGTTGGCAAAATCATTCAAAGCAGATAACTATGCAGGTATGACATTAACAGATGTTCAGCTTGCAAAGGTTGATGAATGGATTAATTGCGAATTTTGGACAGGTAGATATTAAAACTTAAAAATTAAAACGCTTGTGCATTTGCACAAGCGTGTTTTTATTTTTCAGCATTTGTTTTTTCTCTATACTCTTTAGGAGAGCAACCAACTTTTTGCTTGAATATAGTAGAAAAATAGTTTGAACAAGAGTATCCCAAAGCAAACGCAATTTCCTGAATACTCATGTTAGTCATTTCAAGATACTTTTTAGCATCATTGATTCTTAAAAAGTTTATATATTCAGGTAAAGACATACCGCTTTGCTTTTTAAAAAAGTGGCTTAAATATGAAACACTGCAATTCTGCCTTTTGCTCAAATATTCAACAGATAATTTTTTAGTGTAATTTGTTTTTATGTATGCTAACAGTCTTAAATAAAAACTTTCGTCATCATCATACATCGGAACATCTGAACTTTGCAAATAAGCAACTTCTATCATAGAACAAATAGGAGCAATTATGGTATCTAAAAACTCTTTTGAAAATTTTAGTTCGGTTATGGCATCTTCATAAAAATCTTTCATATTTTTGTAATTTATATTTTCGGTATCGCAATAAGTTTTCAGCAGTTGAAGACCTGCTCGCTTATCTTCATAAAAATTGCCAACCGCGATATAGCCAACGGCGTCAACCCCTCTGTATATAGGGCAGATGAATTGAGTAACTCCGGCGAAGCAAGTGAAAAAGTAAGAATCAGGACCGTTTCTTTTTTCAAAGCATTTATACTGTTCTTCAAAACACATTGCGTTGCTATCGTGATTAGCAATTTTAAGTTGTTGACACAAAACGTTTTTATGAGAATTGCATTCTACAATCCTTGTATGAAACAGATAATCATCCCAACCAAGAGGGTGCAACGTTACCTCAATATTATACGTATCATTTAAAAATTTAACATAGTCACAAATCTCATCTATTACTCTTTTTCTCATAATAATCACCTTTTTTATGGTACATTATAAAAAATGTTTTGTCAATATATTTTTGCATTATTTTATATGTATCGTGCATTTTATTTAAGGAACAACAAGTGTTATAATTGTATAATAACGATGTATTTCAATATACAAAAAACTATATAAGGAGCGAAAATTAATGAAAAAAATTATATCTTTAGTTCTCACTTTTGTAATGATTTTGTCTTTTATGACAGTTGGTTTTCCAACAAGCGCAGAGTCTACTGAATTTTCTAAAGTAGCAGTAGACTTTGACAAAGTTTCTACAACTTATTCAGGTGGCGGTAGCAGCACTGCTTTGGAAGTTGTTAACGGTGAAGAGTTTGTTGAAGGATATTCAGGTGGTAAAGCATTGAAGGTTTCACCTGCTCAATGGCAAATGGTTTATATTCAGATGCCAAAAAATTGGAAAGAGGGCAACCCTGTTGGCGTAAGTTATAATCTTACAGCAGTAGCTGAAACTCAAATCAACCGTGTATCAATGGGTATTTCTGATAAAAATTCAGGTGAGCCTAAATTTAACATTGAAACAATGGAAAGTGCTGATTGGTCTGGCCACCTTTCTTTGGCTGCAGGCGAAGCAAAAACAATTTATTTTGATTTAACAAAGATTGATGTTTCTGCACTTCCTTATAATGCTTATTTAACATTAAAAGCAGAATCAAAAGAGTCAGTATTTTTGTTTGATGACGTTACTTTCTATTTTGCAACAGAAGATGAAATCCCTGCTGACCATAATGAATGGATTATGCTTCGCGATTTTGAAGATGGCGATATTTCTGATATTGAAACTATCAATAACAGTGGCAATGAAAGTTATGGTGGTTACAAAGCGTTAACTCAAACAGATGCTTACGAAGGCGGTACTTCATTACACGCTGGTAAAAAATGTTGGGATAACTCAGGCGCAACTCACTTTGCTAAAAACTTTATTGCAATCCCACTTGATGCTGAGACAATGAGCGCGGCATACTCTCTTAGATTAAAATATAAGAGAGCAGGTACTGCTAACGTTAATGTAAACTTTGGTGTTGTAATTGATGGTGAATATTACTGGACAACAACAGGTACAGGTAGCACATCTTGGACAACTTTTGATTTCTTATATCATGAATATTCAGCTGTAGTATTCAATGGCAACACACCTTCAAGAGATACTTCTACTGCATTCTTCTTAACACCAGACACAGTAAAACAAGTATCAGCAATTTTAGTAAGTGCTCAAAACCATTATACATATTCTTGGGCATTGGTTGACAACATTGAATATGCTTATGATTGTGCTCATGATGATTACACAGTTTTAGGTTCATATCCTGTTTCTTGTGATGAACAAGCTTATGAATTAGTTAAATGTAATGATTGTGAAAAAGAAATCAAACTTTATGATGAAAGCACAACTGCTTTAGGTCATAATTGGGTTAAAGGAAATACAATCGAAGCAACTCCTTCTGCTCCTGGTTACACAGAATACACTTGTACAAATGGTTGTGGTCAAACAAAACAAGATGACTTTACTTATGCACAAGCAAGAAACCACAGATTCGTTGTAAGTACAAACCAGGTTAAAGATGATACAGAAAATACATCTTACAACATTTTCTATAAAACACTTCCAACAGGTTCTGGTGACCATACTTACAATTCAAAAGAAGCAGTTAACAATGTTATGAATTATGTAACAGATGCTACTTATGCTTCTGGTGTTGGTATCTTCGTAGATGATGCAGCAGGTCACTGTTTAACATTTGGTAGAACAAGTGTGGCTGTTGGCAACTATATTCAAGTTTCATTTGAATTAGAAGCAGGTGTTTATAACTTCTATACTTATGCTCGTTCACATCAAGGAAGAGGTACATGTAAAGTAACTGCTTTCGCTAATGATGAAACATATGATATTCAAGATAACTACAAACAAGATAAATCTGGCGATACAGGTACAACATTGTCTAAAAACGATTTAGGTTATATAGTTGTTCCTGAAAAAACAACTATTGACTTTAAGTTTGAGATTACAAAAGCAGGCGCATTGTTCTTTAAAGCATTTATGTTTGATAGCTGTTCTTTAGCAGATATTCCTTCAGGTGCTAAAGTTACAGAAATTGCTGCTAAAAAACTTGATATTGATATCTCAATGAAAGCAGGCGCTTCAATCAGACTTAATGAAAAGACAGGTATCCGTTTCCATACAGTTGTTGATGCTGAACAAATTGCAGCGCTTAAAGCCGAAGGTAAAACTGTAACAATGGGTACAATTATTGCTCCTGCAGATTATGTAACTGATGAATTAACACACGAACTCGGTGAAGGAAAATTTGCAGATGTTAAATATGAATCAGAAACATATTATGAAGATAATAATACTATTGTAGGTTCTATTGTTAACATAAGAGAGAAAAACATTGGCAGAGAGTTTATCGGCCGTGGTTATGTATGTGTTGATGGTGTTTACTATTATGCTGAAATGAACAACAATTCACGTTCACTTAAATACATTGCAAATGCATTGAAATCCGATGCTAACAATGTTGAATTATATGAATCATTCAAAACATTAGTAGACGCTTGGGCAGATGCTCCTGACTGGACTAAATAATCAAGGGGGTATATGCAGAAATGAAATTTGAAACATTAGAAATTAAATTCGAGCGTTATGAAACCCTTGATATCATTGCTACATCTTTTGAAGAAGAGGATCCAACAGTAGCTCCAACAGAGCCAACAACAAAATACGACCCATACGAAAACGATAAATGGTAATTGATAATATTTTTTCATACAGAGAATCCTTTGAAAAACGAGCGTGAATTATTTCACGCTCGTTTTTTTGTTGTTGTATAACAAAAACCACCCACGATAAAAGTGGGTGGTTTTTCATTTTCGGGCATAGCCCTAATGTTACA
Source organism: Acutalibacteraceae bacterium (assembly GCA_045649445.1). Taxonomy (GTDB): domain Bacteria; phylum Bacillota; class Clostridia; order Oscillospirales; family Acutalibacteraceae; genus RUG11462. The sequence goes on from JAZRPX010000098.1 coordinate 9,500, forward strand.
AGCGACGCACAAGTGCGTTTAAAATTGACCTGCCAGTCATGCGTTTGTTACTTGCCACCCATAAATGGGTTGATTCAACTGCTTAAACTAGCACTAATGCCTCCC
>JAZRPX010000099.1:0-8106 GCA_045649445.1 Acutalibacteraceae bacterium
ACAAACGACAATAATAAGGAAAAATACGAAACAACCGAGTGCGGTAAGCGGATTAAACGCCGCCGCAACACCTACGATAGTCGCTACACCCTTGCCACCTTTAAATTTGAAAAATATAGGAAACATATGGCCGAGTAAACAGAAAATAGCAACGATATAACCCACAATATGAGGAGGAAGGTACGCCGACGGCCAATCACATTCATATCCCAAGAAATCTCCCCAATAATGGTCAGCAATGTATTCATAATAATTCATAGCGATTGCTACTGAAACAGTACCCTTTAAAAAGTCGCATAAAAATGTAAGAATACCGGGTAATTTACCCGAAGTTCTCATAACGTTTGTCATACCCGCATTGCCTGGGCCTTGCTCACGAACGTCTTTACCTGTAAATAATTTTGAAAATATTACTGCAAAACTGATACTTCCTAAAAGATAAGCAATAACGCAGAAAAATGCAGCAATAACGATGCCAACAAGCAAAGGATTATAACCAAAAAACATTATTTATCTCCTCGTTCTCTTACAATAATCTTCACAGGTGTACCCTCAAGACCGAAGGTTTGTCTGATTTGATTTTCTAAATATCTTTGATATGAAAAATGGAACAATTCTGCATTATTACAGAAAAATACAAAAGTCGGGGGCGCAGTAGTCGCCTGAGTCATATAGTAAATTTTAAGTCGTTTACCTCTGTCTGACGGCGGTTGCACGCGAGCAGTCGCTTCCGCTAACAACTCATTGAGTCTACCAGTCGAAATTCTCATATTATTCTGCTCGTGAGCGTACTTGATAAGTTCCATTAACTTGTCAAGTCGCTGACCTGTTTTAGCCGAAATAAACAAAATCGGAGCATAAGACATAAACGAAAAATCTATCGCCAAATCTTTGCGATATTGGTCCATTGTCTTGCCGTCTTTTTCAACCAAATCCCATTTATTAACCGCAATAACACACGCTTTACCGTTATCAAGCGCGATTGACGCAACCTTTGAATCCTGCTCGGTAAAGCCCTCAACCGCGTCAATCATAATAACGCAAACGTCTGCGCGTTCAACCGCCATTTTAGCGCGGATAACCGAATATTTTTCGATTTTATCATCAACGCGAGATTTTCTGCGAAGACCTGCGGTATCAATAAAATTAAATTTACCGTACTTGTTTTCAACCATAAAATCAATCGCGTCACGGGTTGTTCCGGCGATATCCGAAACTATCGCTCTCTCGTCCCCTGCGATTTTATTAATAAGCGAAGATTTTCCCGCATTCGGTTTGCCGATAATTGCAACGTTGATAATTTCTTTATCATCTTCGTCTTCCTCGTCAAAAACAAGATGCTCATAAACTGCGTCGAGCAAATCGCCTGTGCCGTGGCCGTGGACTGATGAAACCGCAATCGGTTCGCCAAGACCTAAGTTATAAAATTCATAAAATTCAGGCTCAACTTCGCCGATACCATCGCATTTGTTAACACAAAGCGCTATCGGTTTGCCTGATTTTTGGAGCATTGCGGCTACTTCCTCGTCCGCCGCGGTAATACCCGACTTCATATCAACAACAAAAATTATCGCCTGCGCCATATCGATAGCCAAGTTAGCCTGAGCGCGCATTTGAGAAAGAATAATATCATCAGTTTTCGGCTCGATACCGCCTGTATCAATCATAGTAATCATTTTACCGCGCCATTCGCAATCGCCGAAAATTCTATCTCTTGTTACACCGGGGGTGTCGTCAACAATAGAAAGTCGCTGACCAATAAGTTTATTAAACAATGTAGATTTTCCAACGTTTGGACGTCCTACAACCGCAACGATAGGTTTCATTTTTCCACCTCTTTTTTATCTTTTAAAAATAGTTTTGTATGTTTAATCATTTTGTATTCAATCGCTTTAAGAAAAACAGGGAAGGACTTCAAAATCCTTCCCTGTCAAATGACCTGATTTAGTCCTCTTTTACAGCTACAACCTGTCTGCCGTTATAGTAACCGCAGGCTTTACACATTCTGTGAGGTCTTGTATATTCGCCGCATTTAGGGCATTTTGTGAGTTCAGGAGCGTCCATTTTCCAAACGCTTGAACGTCTTTTATCTCTTCTTGTTGAAGAAACTCTTCTCTTTGGTACTGCCATTTTGGCACCTCCTTATTTTATGGATAATTTATGGAACTAATCTTCAAAAAATTCTGCTAACTTGCTTAATCTTTCATCAATAACCTTTTCACAAGAACATTCTTGCAAATTAAGATTTTTACCACAACCTGCGCATACGCCTTTGCAATCCTCTCTGCATAAAAACAAATAAGGAACACCGAGCGCAATATCGGTTCTGATTAAATCCTCAAGGTCAAGCTCCATATTTTCCGACACGATGAAATCTTCTTCATCGTCATTTTCAACTGAATTAACTATGATATGCTCAATCGGTATTACCATTTCACGGCTTGTTTCAACAGCACATCTATCACAAGGAGCATTGTAAATAAAAGACGCTTCGCCTTCCATTTTAACAATATCCGCCTTTTTAAAGATGTTGCACACAACTACAACCTGTGAATCAATCGGCGTAGTACCATTTAACTCTAAAGATGAAAAATCGAAGTTTTCATCAATAGGCAAATTGTTGACTCTACCCGAAAAAACACCTCTTAAATCAATATTCATAACCGCCTCCAGTGAAAAAAGGCATAATTATGCCATCGTCAAGGTCACGAAGTAATTATAAGACTTATGTTCGCGTTTGTCAAGTTATTTTTAAAGAAAATATAAAACTATTTGAAAAAAGATAAATTTTATGGGTTTTATTTTTAAAAATCGTTGAATTTATATCTACCTTGTGGTATATTTAAAAAAATATCATTTTGGAGTGTTTATATGACTGAAAAACAATTACAAGAACTGCTTGATTCTTTAACAATAGAACAAAAAGTTGGCCAACTTTTTCAATGTTCAGGCACCGCTTTTGTAAGAGATGGTACAGTTACAGGCGTTACTTGGTTGCCTTGGCTTAATGAAGATTACATTAAAAACTGTGGTTCTGTTTTAAACGTTTTCGATAACACAAAACTTCGCAATATTCAAAGAAAACATTTAGAGAATAACCCTGTTCCTCTTATGTTTATGGGCGATATTATCAATGGTTATAAGGTTGTTTTTCCTTCTTCAATCGCGCAAGGTTGCTCATTCAACCCTGAACTCACTCAAAAAGCAGCAAAAATTACTGCGTTTGAAGCATCAAAGCACGGCGTTAGCGTAACATTTTCACCTATGTGTGATGTTTCTCGTGATGCTAGATGGGGCAGAATTTCAGAGGGCTACGGTGAATCAACTCTTTTAAATGCCGACTTTGCTCGCGCAAATGTTATCGGCTATCAAGGTGATGATATCGGTAGTGGCGATAACATTGCGGCTTGTGTTAAACACTTTGCAGCATATGGCGCTCCTTATGATGGCAGAGATTATTCGGGCTGCGAAATGTCTGATAGAAAACTTAAAACAACATATTTACCTGCATATAAAGCAGCAATTGATGCTGGCGCTAAACTTGTTATGCCTGCATTTAACACTATTAACGGCGTTCCTTGTACTGCTAACCCTAAACTTTTAAAAGAAATTTTAAGAGATGAATGGGGATTTGATGGCGTTGTTATTTCTGACTATCAAGCAGTTGAGGGCGTTTATAAAGAAGGCGCCGCTAACACTCCAGTTGGAGCTTCAAAACTTTGCATTGAAGCAGGCGTTGATATCGATATGGTTGATAATTACTATTGTGATTATCTTAAAGATGGTATCCTAAACGGCGAGATTGATGAAAAATATCTTAACGAATCAGTTATGCGAGTTTTACGCCTTAAAAACGAATTAGGTATTTTAGATGACCCTTACAAATTTATGAAGGTACCTAGCGAAGAAATAGAACTTAATAGTGAACAACACAAAGATTTTGCTATTGATATGGTTTGTCAATCATCTGTGCTATTAAAAAATGAAAACAACGCTTTACCGTTAAAACAAGATGAAAAAATTGCTTTTATTGGTCCATTTTCTGATGTAAATGAACTTATGACTCGTTGGTCTATGGTTACTCATCACAGAGATAGAGGTATTTCTATACAAGAAGTTTTAGATAAAAAGTATGGCAAAGGCAAATACACTTGTGAAAAAGGTTCGCCTTTTATGTATGAATATGAACAGATGGATATTTGGTCGCCTGACCCTGTAATCGGCAAGGAAGAAGAATTTTTGAAAAACGCTATCGAAAATGCAAAAGATGCCGACAAGGTTGTACTTTGTTTAGGTGAACATCAATGTCTTTTCGGCGAATGTCATTCAAAAGCAGATATTAGATTACCACAAGCACAAAGAGATTTGTTTGATGAAATTTACAAAGTTAATCAAAATATCATCGTTGTTTTGTTCAACGGCAGACCAATTCAACTCGATGATATAAATGATAAATCAAACGCTATTTTAGATGTATGGTTCCCTGGTACTTATGGCGCAGACGCTATTGTAGATATGCTTTTTGGCGCTCGTGTGCCATCAGGTAAACTTTCAATGTGTTTTCCGCAAAAAGTAGGGCAAGTGCCAATTCATCACGAAGTGCTTAAAACCAATCACTACCATCCTGTTGGTGGCAAAGATGTCGGTTATTGTTGCAGATATCTTGACTGCACTAACCTGCCTCTTTATCCATTTGGCTTTGGGCTTTCTTACACTAATTTTGAATATAAAAAACCAACTATAAGCAAAAACACAATGACCGAAGATGAAACCTTAACTGTTTCTGTTAAGATTACAAACACAGGTGACTTTGATGCTTATGAAACTGTTCAACTTTATTTGCACGATGAACAAGCAACACTTATTTCGCTTCCTGTTAAAGTTTTAAAAGCATATAAAAAGGTGTTTTTGAAAAAAGGCGAAACAAAAACAGTTGAGTTTGAAATTGATAACGAAATGCTCAAATTTTATGATTATAAAATGGATTACATTAGCGAAAAAGGGTTGTTTACTGTCTTTTTAGATGGTAGTAGCGATACTGATAATTTTGTTCAATTTGAACTTGTTTAAATTTTTATTGATTAAATCATTAATTTATGATATAATAATAAAATCTTAAAGTTAAGGTGGTGATAACAAATGAGTACTGATTCTATTCCCCGAAGTTGTCGTGGTATAGTTAATTTTGCCGAGCGCATTTGTTATCAAAGCGCCTCGGTCCTTCGAGCATAATGCTTTTTTATGCTCCTCAAATTTAATAAAGGAGGACTAACTTATGATTTCTTACTACAAAACAGCAGAAAACGGAATCGAGCAAATTGACCACTATGAAGAAGGTTGCTGGGTTAATGCTATTGAGCCAGACCAAGATGATATCAATGTTTTAAAAGAGCGTTTTAAAGTTGAGCCGGAATACATTCTTGACTCTCTTGATGAAGAAGAGGCATCTCGTATTGAATCTGAAGATGGTCATACATTCATTATTTTTGACGTTCCTTGCGCTGAAAAAGAGAATAATAACATTATTTATAATGCAACACCGCTCGGTGTTATTGTAACGCATAAAAATGTTATTACAATTGCTAAAAAAGATAACCCTGTTTTAATGGATTTTACTCATGGGGTTGTTAAAAACATTAAAACTGAATATAAAACTCATTTTGTTTTGATGCTTTTATCTCGAATGGCAACAAGATTCTTGCAATATTTAAGACAGATTGATAGATATTCTTCTAATCTTGAAACAAAATTAAGAAAATCTATGAAAAACAAAGAGCTTGTTCAGTTGCTTGATTTGCAAAAATCACTTGTCTATTTCCAAACAGCGCTTAAATCAAACGAAATTACTGTTAAAAAAATGCTTAGATATAAAACGCTCAAAATGTATGAGGAAGATGAAGATTTGATTGAAGACGTTTTAATAGATTTGCAACAGTCAATTGAAATGTGTTCTATTTCATCTACAATCCTTGCTAATACTATGGATGCGTTTTCATCAGTAATTTCAAACAACCTAAACCAAGTGATGAAAGTGCTTACTTCGCTTACAATTTTAATGGCAATTCCAACAATGGTTTTCTCATTCTTTGGAATGAATATTGGGCCTGCGATGTCTGGCGCATTGCCACTTGCCGATAATATGTGGTTTGTTTCAATTTTTACCGTAGCAATAACCGCAATCGTAGGCATAATACTTTACAAAAAAGATATGTTTTAAATAAAAACCGAGTTCCAAAAAGGAACTCGGTTTTTGTATTGTAAATAATTATTCTGTTTCAATTTGCAACGGATTTTTGCAGTCAAAACATTTTGCTTTATATTTTGGATTTTTACAACCACAAGTTATACAAATTACATAATCATCTTTTTTGTTATTAACTTTACTATAGTGTCTAAACCCTGCATAATGTCTTACACGGTCGCCTATTTCATAACAAGAACCCAATGGCAATGTATCTAACATCCATTTTTCAGTGTAAATTTTGCCATCATCTGCTTTTATTTCACAATTTACTACATTTTCAACTGAATAATCGTGATTATTATGACCACGTTCTGCTATACACCCACACCATTTATTCATATTGTGAAGAAAAACCATTTCTTCTGTGACTTTTTTTGATACAATTTCTCCTTCAAAATCTTTATCAAAAATAAAGTCCCAAACATTAAATATAAACAAAGACACTATTAAAAGAGGAATTGTTACTATTGATATAAAAATAATAGAAAAGTCATAGATTTTATACAATGCTATGGCTAACCCAAAAACAACTATATCAAAACAAATTGTTTTAATAATTGATGATATTATTGCTTTGTTTCGCAAAGCTTGTAATTCTTTGTTTAAATATTTCGAAGTTTTCATATCTCTTCACCTCGCAGACATTCTATCATGTTTTTCCAATTTTTTTCAAGAGAAAACACATAGATAATGTAGGTTAGATTACAAATATTCTTTTATTGCTTTTGCGAAGCTTCTGCCAAGGTTTAACGCGCGTTGTTCGCTAAACTCGTTACCCTCTCTGCCGAAATATGCAGTTTCAAGAGTAATGCCTAATTTTGCGCCTTGCGTCATAACAAATCTTGCAAAACCTAATTGTTTTCCTCCGCCTTTGTTCCATTTAACACCTGGCATAACATCATCTTTGCCATCATAAACATAACTTTTTGGAATCAAAGACTCTTTTAAAAGTTCTTTGAATTTCTCATATTCTTCAAGCTTGATATACTCATTAACAACAAAGAATACAGCATCATTTTCTTCATACAAATGCCAAGGAGAATGAAAATCAAATCCAGCATAAATACCATTTTCTTCGATATTGGTTTTGATTCTATGAGTTGTGCTATAAATTGTTCCCTCGCCATAATCACGGTTGTGGTCATGCGGAAGTCTTCCTTTACCTTGGTCGCCATCAATAACGCCATCATAATCAATAAATGGAACACAAGTTACAACAATTTCATCAGGAATATCGCTTAAAAGTTCATCTAAAACACCTTCTAAAACATAACTTCCTGTTGATTCGCAAGCGTGATGACGAGCAGTTAACAACACGTGTTTTGAACCATTACCAAATTTTAAACAAGGAACATTTCTGCCTTTACCACTTACACAAAATGTATCAACATTCACACCTCGTTTTTCGCAAAATTCGAAAAACCTTTGAGGATGATAAAGCATATGATGAGAAAAATAAACTTTTTCATTAGTATCAAATGTATAGGTGAATTTATGTCTATCATCAGTTTTGCCAAGCCACTCAAAATTAACTAAATCTTTACTTACAGCAGGGCCATAATAACCAATAACATTATCTTCACCAAAATCAAAAGTTACGGTTTCACCTTTTGCTTCTTCAACACAAAAAGCCCAATAAAACCACCAATTTTCACTATCTCTTTGCTCTGGTGAAAGATAAAACGTATTTCCTTCTCTGCCATCGATTTGAATATTTCCACCTATAAAATCTTTAGAAATCTTCATAATTTTACCCCTTTTTACGCAAAAAGAACGGAAAAATCCGTTCTTTTTTATGTTTTGCGATTAACCGCCTAAATATGCTTTTTTGATATCTTCACTTTCCATAAGCTCTTTACCTG
>JAZRPX010000100.1:0-10199 GCA_045649445.1 Acutalibacteraceae bacterium
GAAGAAGATATAAATGAGTATAATTTTAGAGGCAAATTAATTAAATCTACAGAATTTAATAAGGGCGCTTCTAAAATTGCAGCGTGTCCATCAGGTGTTTTGGTTTTATATTCATCTGGCGTTGATTTTATAAAGGAGGGCTAATGTGAATTTTGTCCTTGATATAGTAATTGTTTGTATAATTATTTTATTTGCGATTTTAGGCGCAAAAAAAGGTTTTGCCAGAACAATAATAGAAATTGTTGGCTTTGTATTATCGTTTGTGATAGCATTTTCGGTTGCTAATTATGCTGCTGATTACGTGTATGAAAAAAAGATAAGACCTTCGGTTGTTAAATCTGTTTCTGAAATAGCGAAACAAAGCGCGCAAGAAACTGAAAACAATGTAAATGATAAAGTTGATGTTATTTGGGATTCTATGCCTAAATACGTTTCTGCTTTGTCAGGAATTTTTGGCTTTGAAAAAGAAGAAATTAGAAATTATATTGATGAGCAACAACAAAACGCTAATGAAAAAGTTGAAGATTTAGCGCTATCTGTTTGTGAAAATGTTGTAAAACCGATAGCAGTTTCAGCGGTTAAATTTGTCACTACTATCGTTTCGCTAATTATATTGATTTTATTAGTAAAATTATTAGCAAAAGTTATTGGTGGCTTGTTTAATAAATCTATTTTTAAAGGAACTAATAAGTTTTTAGGAGTAGTTGCTGGAGCAACCAAAGGTGCAATGATATGCTTTGTAATTATCGGTTTGTTGTTTATCATTTTACCATTGTTCAATAATGATTTATTGGATATTTCGCCTAAAGTAATTGAGAAAACATATATTTTTAAACATATTTATAACTTGTTTAGTAAGTTTTAATATTGAGGTATAAAAATGGGCAGAAAAATAGATAAAAAAGAAATTTTAACACTTCCAAATATATTAACTTTGATAAGAATAATATTATCACCTGTCTTTGCTGTTTTATATTTCCAAGCAAAATATGAAATTGCAACTTTTGTATTACTGTTTTCAGGATTCACAGATGTCTTAGATGGTATTATTGCAAGAAAATTCAATCTTATAACTTCGGTTGGTAAAATTTTAGATCCAATTGCAGATAAATTAACTCAGGCGGTTATAATAGTTTGTTTAGCCGTGAATCATTATAACGATGAAGATTCTTTATTAGTTTTTGTGTTAATTTTGTTGTTCGCAAAAGAGTTTACAATGCTTTTGGGAGCTGTTGTATTATTTAAGAGTGGCACAAGACCGTCTGAATCAAAATGGTGGGGTAAATTAGGCACTGTTATGATTTACTCACTTTTTGTTGCAATATTGATGCAAGATATATTCTCGGTAAACACTGTTCCAGTACAAGCAATAAATGTTTTGTGTATAATCACAGCGATTTGTCTTGTTTTTTCTTTGTTTAATTATTATCCTATTTTCAAAGAAATTCAGAATGGCGAATATAAATTTGAATCAGAAAAACATTCTGATAAATTTTAGAATAATCAAACCCTATTGGAAAGGAAAAAGAAATTTAGATGAAATTATGTAGCAAATGTAATGAAAGACCAGCAGTTGTTTTTATTACTCGTGTAGAGGGCGATAAATCTTATCCAGAAGGATTTTGCTTAAAATGTGCGAGAGAATTAAACATCGGTCCTATTAATGATATGCTTAACAGTATGAATTTGCCTGAAGAAACAATGGCTGAATTAAACGAAAGCATAAGTGATATGATGGAAGGCATTATTGATGAAGAAACAGGTGAAATCAACGAAGAAGCTGTTAACGAAAAATTAGATGATTTTATACCTGGTGGCGCAGCAACCTTTCCGTTTTTAAAGAATATGTTCCCACAAAAAAACACTAACCCACAAGTTAACGAAGATGGCTCTATAGATGCAGAAATTAAGCAAGATAAGCCAAATGAAAAGTCAAGGCAACCAAAACAGAAAAAGTTTAAATTTCTTGAGGGATATTGCAACAATTTAACTCGTAGAGCGGCAGAAGGTAAAATTGATAGAATCATCGACAGAGATAGAGAAACTTACCGTGTTATACAAATTTTGAGTCGTAGATCTAAAAACAACCCTTGTCTTATTGGTGAGCCAGGTGTTGGTAAAACTGCTATCGCAGAAGGCCTTGCCTTAAGAATCGCTAATGGTGATGTTCCTGCTAAACTTATGGATAAACAACTTTATTTGCTTGATCTTACTGCATTAGTTGCTGGTACTCAATTTAGAGGCCAGTTTGAAAGCAGAGTTAAAGGATTGGTTGAAGAGATTAAAGCGGCAGGGAACATAATACTTTTTATTGATGAAGTTCATAACCTTGTTGGAACAGGTGATTCGGAAGGTACAATGAATGCAGCAAATATATTAAAACCTGCATTATCACGTGGAGAAATTCAAGTAATTGGTGCAACAACATTTAATGAATATAGAAAGTATATTGAAAAAGATGCTGCGTTAGAAAGAAGATTCCAACCAGTAACTGTTGAAGAACCATCAATCGAAGATACAATCGGCATATTGAAAGGTGTTAAATCTTATTATGAAGAGCATCATAATGTAACTTTATCTGATTCAATTATTAGAAGTTGTGTTGAACTTTCAGAAAGATATATCACAGATAGATTTATGCCTGATAAAGCAATTGACCTTGTCGACGAGGCTTGTTCTTGTGCGTCTCTTCGTAATAAGCAAGCAGACTTGTATGTTAAACTCCTTAAACTTACAACTACACTTCAAACTCAAAAAGATGAACTTGAATCACAGGAAAACATTGATTTTGAACAACTTGCAAGTGTTAAGTCTGAACTTGCAAAAACTACTGAAGAATTGAATGACATTCCTGAAGAAAATTTGCACACAATTGTTACATTTGAAGATGTTTCGAAAGTTATCGAACTTTGGACAGGTATTCCTGCTTCTAAAATTCAAGAAAATGATTTGAAAAAGTTAGTTAATCTTACTGATGTGCTTAAATCAAGAATTATTGGTCAAGATGAGGCAATTGATGTTATTTCTTCTGCGGTACGTCGTTCAAGAGTTCAAATTAATAATAAACGTCGTCCGGCATCTTTTATATTCGTTGGACCGACAGGTGTTGGTAAAACAGAGCTTGTAAAAGTGTTGGCAAAAGAATTGTTTGATACACCTGAAACCCTAATTAGACTTGATATGTCAGAATTTATGGAAAAACATTCGGTTTCAAGAATAATTGGTTCACCACCGGGTTATGTTGGCTATGATGAAGCGGGTCAGTTGACAGAAAAGGTAAGAAGAAAACCATATTCTGTTATTTTGTTTGATGAAATAGAAAAAGCTCATCCTGATGTTCTTAATATTTTATTGCAAATTCTTGATGATGGCAGAGTAACTGATGCACATGGAAGAGTTGTTAATTTTGAAAATACAATTATTGTGATGACTTCAAATGCCGGCTCGGAAAAGAAAGAAAATTCATTAGGATTTGGTAAAACAGCAGAGTTTATGGCAAAAGATAAAGCGCTAAAAGCTTTAGAAGAGATTTTACGCCCTGAGTTTTTGGGTAGGGTAGATGAAGTCGTTGTGTTTAAGCCGCTTGAGTTGGATGCGCTTGAAAAAATTGCCGCTTTAATGATTGAAGATATCAAAGAACCATTAGAGAATAGAGGCAATACCCTTGTGTATTCAGATGATGTTCTTAAAACTCTTGCAAAAGCATCTGAAAACAAACCTAGAGGTGCAAGAGAATTACGAAATGCAATAAGAAGATTAATAGAAGATAAAATCACAACTCTTATAGTTGAAAATTTTGAAAACCCACCTGAAAATTTTGTTGTATCTGTGAAAAACGATGAAATTATCGTGAAAAACAAATAACATTATAAAAACAGACCGATTTTTGGTCTGTTTTTTTGTTTTTGAAACTAGATTTTTAGTCAATTTGTACATATTATTTTTAATTATTTATTCAAATTACCAAAAGTGCATAAACTCATTGACAAATTGATGTTTTTTTGTTAAAATAATTACGTAAATATTATGAAAAATTATGTAACTTGGAGGTATAATTTTATGAAATTTACAAAGCGAACCTTGAGTGCTTTATTAGCACTTGCAGTTGTGTTTTCAACACTCGTTTTCATTTCAGTTGGTGCGAGCGTTGATTTCCCGATTCACAATACGTATGTTACATTATCGGGTGGTAAAACACAGAACTGTAAACAAAGTGAACCAATGTACGAAGCAAGCGGTAAAATTGGTTATGCTAACTCACAGGAATTCACTGTTGATGCATGGTTCCAATCTGACGCTTCAAGACTCTCTGAACTCGTTCAAGAATCTGAAGCAATGGGTGAATGCATTTGTATTGACCTTTATGCTGAGTTCACATCAGCATTGAAAAACACAAGAATCGGTGCTTCTGTAAACCTTGGTGCCGGTGATGTTCTTCCTCAATCAAAGAACACTAACGTTGCAAATCCTACTACTGATTATTCTGTGGATTTTGTTAACGGTAAAATTGTTACTTTGAAATTATGGATTAATGACATTGTTCAAGTTGGAACAGTTGCAGATCTTGATCAAGTGATGATTACTGTGTATCCTGCAGCTAAAGACAAGGTTACAGGTTCATTCTTCTATTCAGCTCCTTACATTGCTGCAAAAGATGGTGAAAATTTAAGCACTGTTAACATTACTTCATTCAAAACAACAACTAAACCAACAGAAAATCCTTTTGATGGTTCTATTACTTGTTACGATAGTGGTGTTACTTTTGCCGGTTCTCATGAAGCAATTAAAGCTCAATGGGGTGCTAAAAATGAAGCTTTCGCTCATTATGGCGATTATGCTGGCTTTGAAAAGAAATACATCCATATTGATGGTAGCGGTAGACAAATTCAATATATCAATGGTGTTATGAATGGCCTTGAGCAATTAAGAGCAAGAGCAGCGGCTGCTGATAAAACTATTTGTATTGATATTTATACCAATAAATTTGCTAATGGTAGCGTTAAAGATGGTAAATGTCAATTCTTTATGAATTTTACTGGCGGTAAAAACATCGGTAACGATACTGATAATGTTCTTGTTATTAGAGGTGGCATTAAACAAACTATCGTATTTGATGCTGATAGCATTCCTAAAAATGCTACAAAAATGAATTTAACATTCCAAAACTATTCTTATGGTGATTACACTAATATTACTGATGCTAAATTCATTATTACAGCTCCTTACGTTGAAGGCGATGCACCATTAGCACCAATTAAACCTTCAACAACAGAAAGACCAACAAAGCCAGACAATATTAAATGGGATGGCGAAAATATTACAACATATAACAATGGCGTTCAATATACAGGTAATACACCTTGGTCTAACCTTACAAATGGCAAGATTGAAGCAGGTCAAACAAAATTATCAGATGGAACTATTGTTAAAAACTATCTTCATGTTGATAGTTCACCTCGTCAACAAATGCAAACTGGTCCTGTAAGCGTTACTGGTTTATCGGATCTTATTGAAAAAGCACAAGATAAAGGCGAGAGAATGTTTATCGACCTTTATGCTAAAAACACTAATTCTTATGCTTATTTCTTTGTAAGTTTTGGTGGCGTTACTACTGGTGCTATGGATTGTCAAGTTTATAATAATACAAAGCACACACTTGAAATTGATGTTGATGCTTTATCAGCTTATAGCGCATCTTCTATTTCTATTACAATTCAAAACTATTCATTTAGCCCTTATACAATCGGTGGTAAATTTGTAGTTTCAGTTCCTTATCTTGAATCTGATATGAAAAATTCAGTTGTTGAGGGTTCTACACATACAACAACAACTACTACTGTAAGCCAATCAACAACTCCTGCTCCTACAATTCATTACCCACCTGAACTTCCACTTCAAATTCCTGATTCAACTGTAAAATATACAGGCGGTTGGGGTAACCCTGAAGCGTTTTACATTAAGGATGAAGGTAAAATTTCATACCTCAATGTTTTTAAAGCATATAGCAGCCAGCTTCAAATGTATGGCAATGTTTCTGGTTTACCTGCTTTGTTAGTTAAAGCGGCAGAAGAAGGTAAAAATGTTTGCGTTGATTTTTATGGTAATTTCTTGACCAAAGCAGGCACTGCTAAAATTCGTTTGAATATTGGTAGTGGTATTTGGTATGGTGCAGCTTCTCGTACTGATAATCCTGACAAGAGTGATATCAACGGTGATAAAATGTTGACTATCAAGCCAAACGAAGTTACAACATTAAAAATTAACCCACAAAAAATGTTTGATTATTTAAGATCAACTTCAACAACTGTTAAGGTTGATAAATCTGAAAAACAATTTGAAAGCTTAACATATACTGGTGATATCACACCAAAAACATTTACACAGAGTGATATTGAGCCAAAGAGTGCAAAAATGCATCAGTTTGATGATGTTTCAAAGAATGATGAAATTGTTTATACAATTCCTGATATGAAAGCATCAACTTATGCTGTTAAACTCAACACTCGTGACTTACAAAGCTCAGGTGAATATGCTCTTTATATTAACGGTAAATTAATTGATACAATTGATTTCTATGCTAATTCTAAATCTTACAAAACTCGTGATTTAGGTGAATTTACAGTAGCTAAAGATGGCGATGTTACAGTTAAACTCGTATCAAAGGGCAACTATGATGGAACATCTTTAATGCTTGATAGCATTAAATTCACAGATTTGTTAGAAGAAGAAACAACTGCTGCTCCTCAAAACTCAAATGAAACTCTTGCTGCAAAATGTACTTCTGTAGCTGTAGCTATTTGGGGTAATGGTAGCTGGGGTGGAGACTGGTCTACAACAGGTCGTTTCTACATGACAGTTCCTTATATTGAAGGCGCTGCTAAAGTTGGTTCTGTTGAAGGTGTAACAACAACTACAACAAAACCTGCTCCTTCAACTACAGCGGGCAAATCTTTTACAAGTATTGACAATATAGACTTTGGATATGTAGATTGTAGATTTGACAATGCAGACTGGAATGCAAATGGTTCAACAGGTTCTCGTGTTCAAAGTAACAGACTTTATAAATTCGGTATTAGCGGTGATAAAGCTCAACAAATAGGTGGTCAGCTTAACTTGAATGGTGGTAGTATTGTTAAGAAATTTAATGATACAGATCCAAACACTTGGGACTATGTAAGTTATGCAAGAAAAGCGGGCGCGACTATCGCTATGGATGTTTATCCAAACTTTAGTATGTCTGATGGTGGTTCATTATATTGTCATATGAACACTTCTTGGGCAACAACAAAAGCTAGTGACCAAGAATTCCAAGCCGAAGATATTCTTATGAAAACTGGCTTGATGGCTGAACCATATACTTATAATGAAGTAGATTATGATGGTGCAACAATTGCTGATATTGAAGATAAAACATTTGATAAGTATGCAGATGTTAAAGTTGGCGATGAAATTTCATATACATTTGAAGGCCTTAACCTTGCAAGATACAATGTTGAAGCTACAACAATCACTTCAAGTAATGGCGCTGAATTCCAAGTTTATGTAAATGATAAAAAACTTGATAAAGTTACTTTTAATTCTTCAAGTGTTAAATATGGCAAAGTTACTTTAGTTAGCAAATATAAAGTAGCTGAAGATGAGAATGTTACAATTAAACTTGTTTGTACAAAACCAGGTGAATTTGTAGTTGATAAATTTGATTTCACAGAACCAGCTTTCCAATGGCCTGCAAATATTAAAGACTTTAAACTTACACCAGGTAAATCATTTACTTACTATATTGATCCATATGATATTCCTACAGGTTCAAGTAAATTTAGCGTTTATTTTGACTCTTATGAATATGCTCCAGGTTGGAGAGCAATGCAAGGTGCAGAGATTTATATTACAGCTCCATATCTCATCGGTGTAAATAATCCAGATCAAACTACAACTTCAACAACAGCAGGTACAACACCTTCAATTGTAACTACAACTAGCAAAACTTATGCTTATCCATCAAATAATGGTGGTGGTAAAACAAGATTCACAGTAGGCGATATTAGATGTGACTCTATGGACACAATTAAAGTGCCTATTAATATTTCTAACAATGCTGGTCTTTACAATGCTAAATTCTCAATTAAATTTAATGCTAATGATTTGTATTATTATGGTTGTGAAAATGGTGAAGTATTTGACAATATCAGTATAAATGAAGATGAAGCAAGTGATGGTATTATTCATATCACACTCAACCAATCTTCAGAAAACACATTTAAGAACGGTGCAGTTGCTTGGCTTGAATTTGACGCTTCTTACGAAGAAGGCGTTTATCCAATCTCATTTGCAGGTTCTGGATATATTCCTGCTAACTTCTTTAACTTTGATGGTAAAAATGTTCCATGTTCGTTTAGAACAGGTTATGTAATTGTTGACTCAACAGGACTTCTTACAAGACCTGCTGACCATGATGCAGTTCAATCATATCCTGAAACAAATAAAGATGGTACAACTAAATTCACTATTGAATCTGTTGAAGATACTTATAATGCAGATAAAGAATATAGCTTAAATATTGCTATTTCAGGCAACGAAGGTATTTCAAGCGCTAAATTCACTGTTCAGTATGATACTGATAAGTTGCAATTCGTTGGTTCAACAGTTGCTAAAACTATGCCTCCTGTATTCAATTTGGTTGATTACAACTTTGATCCAATTGAATATGACAAAGGTATCTTAACTTATAATATTGCTCCAAAAGATCAAAGAGTAATCAATGATTCTTATAATAACGGTAATATTATTACAATGAAGTTCAAAGTGTTATCAAATGCAACTGGTAAATACGATGTTTCATTTGGTGGCGAATCATACAATAAAAATGATTATAAAGATTGTTTGGGCAACAATGTTGCTTGCTCATTCAAATCAGGCGGTATTGTTATTGTAGATAACAAACCAACTTCACCAAGTGTAAGCACTAAACCAAGCGAAACTCCAAGTTCTTCATCAACAGATAAGATTGAAGAGCCAAGCATTGAAAAACTTGTTCCTGCAAACATTTCTGTTGCTCTTTCTGATAAGAAAGCAGTTACTGTTAAATGGTCTGCAGTTAAGAATGCTACTAAGTATCAAGTTTATCGTGCTACAGGAACTTCAAATAGCTTTGTAATGGTTGCATCAAATGTAATTAGCACATCTTATAAAGATGGTACAATTGTTGGTGGTGTAACTTATAAATACAAAGTTGTTGCTATGAATAGCACTGCTTCTTCTGAATCTAATGTTGCTTCTATTACTACAATGAATTACAATAAGAAACCAGTTGTTAAATCATTGAAACCTTCTAAGAAGAAAATTAAAGTTCAGATTAAGAAGAAAGAAGTAGGCGTTGTTGGCTTCCAAGTAAAAGCTTCAACAAGCAAGAAGTTTAGCAAAAAACTTACTAAGACTGTACTTACTTCAAAACTTGCTATGACATTTAAGAAACTCTCTTCTGGCAAAAAATATTTTGTAAAAGTAAGAGCTTACAATGTAATCAATGGTAAGAAAGTTTATAGTAAATGGTCTAAAGTTAAGACAACAAAGGTTAAATAATTCTGATTAAATTGAAAAGTGTCTCGTTTCTACGAGACACTTTTTTCTTGCAATTTTTTGTAAATTATGTTATTATTTAAATATAGAAGGGGTGTATTTGATGAAAAAGATAGTTTCTATTTTACTTGTTTCTGTTTTAATGCTTACAACTTTTAGTTGTGCAAATGTATCGGCAATTGCATTAGATTTTTATGTTCTTTATACTCGTACTACAACATCAATAAAATTAAAATGGACAGATTTTAATAATTCATGTGAATTTGATGAGTATGATATTACAACTCGTTATGATGTTTATAGAAAAAGAGCAGATAATAAATCAAAATATAAATTGATTTGCGATGATACAACTGCTTTAAGTTTTAGAGACGAGAATTTAAAGAAAAATAAAGAGTATAAGTATGTTGTAAAAGCATTTGTGTATGATGAGAATAATAATCTTTTAAAATCATTTACTAAGCGTTTAACTGTTAAAACTAAAAAACCTACAAGTTATAAAAATCCTAAAAAATATATCAGTTATATGACAAAAAACGAGAAGCTAAAGTTAATTGAAAAAGATTTTAATGATACTATTAAGTTCCCTAATGCTTCAAAACTAAAAGAATTTAAAATAACTA
>JAZRPX010000101.1:0-2429 GCA_045649445.1 Acutalibacteraceae bacterium
GGGTTGTAACTGGCAGGTCACAGCTTTCATTATATACAATCGGAGTTTTTATGTCTATTACTCATCGGCAAAAGCCTCCACTGAACCACGCGACTATCGCGTGGTTTTCTTATACAAATCAAAGCCACAAGCGTTTTTTACTTGTGGCTTTATTTTTTTATTTTGAATGTTTTTCTATATATTCATCAATAAGCTTTGCATATTCTTCTTCGGTTAACAAATCTTGGCCTTTGTTTTCGTTTTCAACGATTTTTAATAATGTATAGTCAACTGTTTCATTAAATTCTTTATTATCACGAATGTTTAAAATAACAAGAATTAAAGCATAGAGCGTTAAAATTCCAAAAACAACTAAAGCTGCTGTTACATATTCATAATAAGTAAAAGTTGGGCCTAACTCAAAATCAGAGTTATCAGGAAATGTGCCTTGATCAGCCGATAAACGAAGCAAAGCGCAAAGTGTTAAGAAAAGCGAATTAAAAAACAATATAAAAGGTGTTTTTTTAACTTTTCCTACAATAAATCTTATTGCGACATATATACACAAGCATAAAGCAACAAGAACTAGCGCAAAAAACGGATAAATCAACGGGTCGTTTTTCATATATGGATTTGAGCCAATGCCATTTGTGAGCATTTTATTAATTTCAGGAATATTCGCAAATCTTATTAAGCAAACAACAAACATAAGCCCTAGCCCGATAACTGATAATAGCGGCACTAAAACTCTGCCGATTTTAAAGAGGTTACCATCTGCATGAGACCATTTTTCTTTTGCCCAAGATTTTCTTAAATCCTCTTTTTCTAATAAAAATTCGCGAAGCTTTTTAACGCTTTCGCTATATTTATTTTTTTTGCTCATTTTTTCGCTTTACCTTTCTTTGATATACTTTTTATCAATATTTATAACGCAAAAATAATTTTCATTAATTAAAGAAACTTTTTTCTTGATAAGCATTTTCAACTCATCTGCGCTTAATTCAAAATTAAAAGGCATAACAACATCAAAAATTAAATTAGTATGTGTTGGACCTGAAACTGTACGAAAATCATGGAAAGAAAGAATAGGATTAATTTCTAAAAGAACATCTTTAACCATTAATTTTAAACTATTTGTAACCTCGCAATTCAAATCAATTGGGTCCATATGAATAGTTGAAACACATTGGAATTTTTGATTTAATTCCATTTCAATAAGGTCAATTGTATCATGAATTTCAATAACATTTCCGTCTGCGCTAACCTCTGCATGAAGCGATAAAATCTTTCTGCCTGGGCCATAATCATGAACAATCAAATCATGAATACCTACAATTTCTTCATGAGCCATAACTGTTTTTTCAATTTCTTCAACCAATTCTTCATCAGGCGCTTCGCCTAAAAGAGGTGATAAAGTATCTTTTGCAGAAGCAACGCCTGTATACATTATAAATAAAGAAACAACTGTACCGGTATAGCCCTCAACGTTAACATTGAAACACAAGCCAATAATAAGACCTATTAAAACTGCGCTTGTTGCCGCAACATCACAAAAACAATCCATTGCTGTTGCTTTTAATGCTGCTGAATTAATTTTTTTAGCCAATGTTTTATTAAAAATTCCAAGCCAGATTTTAACAAAGATAGCAACTGCCATAATAACAACAGATATTACGCTATAAGAATTTGCATCAGGACTAAAAATCTTTGAAACCGACTCTTTTAAAAGTTCAAAGCCAACCAAAACGATAATAAAAGAAACAATAAGTCCTGAAATATATTCAATTCTGCCATGACCAAATGGGTGGTCTTCATCTTCTGCTCTATTTGAAAGTTTAAATCCAACATAAGTTACAAGTGAAGATGCCGCATCTAAAAAGTTGTTAAGCGCATCAGCAAGAACGGAAACTGCAAAACCAGACACAAGCGCCGCAATAAACTTTGCAACTGCTAAAAACACATTTACAACAACGCCAACTGTTCCCGCAAAAGCGCCATAACCCTCGCGAACATTTGAATCATTTGTATCTTCATAATTTTTAACAAACTTTTTGAGTAAAAAATCAATCATTCAAATTTCCTTTCTCAAGCCAAATTAAAAGCACTGAAATGTCTGCAGGCGAAACACCTGAAACGCGTGACGCTTGACCTATATTCTTTGGCTTAATTTTTGTTAATTTTTCTCTTGCTTCTAATCGAAGCCCTTTAATTTCATTATAATCAATATCTTCAGGTAAATGCTTGTTTTCAAGACGCTTTACCTCTTTTATTGCCGCGTTTTGACGCTTGATATAACCATCATATTTAATCTCTGTTTGCGCAGAAATCAAAACATCTAACGGAATATCTGGTCTTGTAATATCAATTTTTTCAAGTTTTTCATAATCAAGCTGTGGCCTTTTAATTAAGTCACAAAGGCGCACACCTGTTGTTGCAGGGGCTGTATCATT
>JAZRPX010000102.1:0-2456 GCA_045649445.1 Acutalibacteraceae bacterium
GCTAAAACAACTTGTGTTCGTAATTTAGCAGGTGTTGCTGATGCATTTATGGCAGATACAGATGAATTTACAAAATTAGATGCTGAAAAACAAGCTCTTGTGGAAGCTTGGGCTAAAGCAAATGACTAATCAAGGGAGGAAATGAATAATGAAATTTGAAACAATTAAAATCGAATTTGAACGTTATGAATCTCTTGATATTATTGCAACTTCTTTTGAAGAGCCAACAGAAACTCCAACAGAGCCAACAACAAAACATGATCCATATGCAAATGATAAATGGTAAAATAGATTGCTAAAATTTTCTCATACAATGTTCCTTTAAAAAATAGCAAGTTAAAAAACTTGCTATTTTTTATTTAGAAAAAAACATAAAGAGGTAGGTTAAAATGAAAAAGGTATTATCAATAATTCTTGCATTTGTAATGTTGCTTTCGCTTATCGGAACAATGACAATTGCAAGTGCAGAAAATATAGTTATAAATGGTGTTACTTATACCGAAACATTTTTTGATGATTTTGATGGAACAAGTTTAGATACAACAAAGTGGAATTATGCACCGGAGTGGAACCGACAGAATGGTGGCTGCAAATGGGATAACGATATGACTTGGCTTGACGGAAACGGTCATTTGGTTTTAAGTTGTCAATATGATGAAAACGGCGATTTGTTGACAGGTGCTGTAAGAACGCGTGACTTGTTTGAACAAAAGCAAGGTTATTTTGAAATAAGTTGCAAGTTGCAACAAGCTGATGGTTTATGGTCTGCTTTTTGGTTAATGCCAAATGAAATTGATGCAAACGGTGAAGATGGCGGTCAAGATGGTACTGAAATTGATGTTTTTGAAGCATATAGCTATAAAGACAAAAAAATAAATCACGCTATTCATTATGATGGTTATGGTGATAGGCATAAGGGTCTTGGCACTGCGGTTACTGCTGATGTTTATGATGGTGAGTTTCATAATTTTGCTGTAGAATGGAAAGAAGATTGCTATATTTTCTATATTGATGGTAAGCAGACACATAAAATCACTGATGCCGAAGTTGATATGAGCCAAATTGCTAGTTATATGAAAATTTCAGTTGAATCTGGCAGTTGGACAGGTAAACCAAACGTAAACGATTTGCCGGCAAATCTTGAAGTAGATTATGTTAGAGCTTATCAAAGAGTTGGTTATGAAGAAACAACTACTCCTACAACCACTCCTTCACGACCAATTTCTAATGGTTGGAATGTTATGTATGATTGGGAAGGGTATACAGGTGCTTCACAAGTTGCAGACATTGTTGAAGCAGGCACACCTGAAGAAGAAAAATATCAAACTTATCTTGGTATGGCTACCATTACAAATGCCGAGAATTATCCTGAAGCCCAAACTAACATACTTGATGGCTCTGGTAAAGCGATTAGCTTCCAACAAAACACTATGCATACCGTTGGAAACGCAGATGCTTATGCGGTAGCAGGTAAAATCAAACTTGATACAACTATGATGGCTAAGGCAAAAGATTTAAGATTTTATATGTGCTATAAGTACCCAACAGGTATAAACGGCGCTGTTAACCAAGCAATCGGCATTAAACTTTCTAATGGTGAATTTCGTTTCCAAAATGGTTTCAATGATACGGATGCTAATGGCGAAACAATGAGTTCAAGATACGGCGAAAAATGGAATTGGTACAACTTTGTTGGAAAATCATTCAAACTTTGTACTAATACTTCTGATATTCTTGAAATCACAGAAGAAAATGTAAAAGATATTGAAGAAATTCTTATTTGGAACAGATGCAGTACATATGACTGGGGTTGGGACCCTAACCATACTTATGTTGATAATGTTGAGTATTTTGTTAGTGAAACATCAGACGAAGAAGAAACAACTTCTACAACCACAACCACCACAACGACTGCAACAACTACAACAACTCCTGTTGAACCATCTGTTCCGACTGAAGATTCATGGGCAGTTATGTATGACTGGGAAGCGTATTCAAAAGCTTCAGAAGTTGCAGACATTGTTGAAGCGGACACACCTGACCAAGCTGATTATCAAACTATTCTTGGTATGGCGGATCTTTCAAATGCACAAGCAAATCCAGAGGCTCAAACTAACAGACTTGAAGGCTCTATTAAAGCGATCAATTTCCAACAAAATGCTTTGCAGTCTGTTTCAGGCACAGGTGCTTATGCGAGAGCTGGCAAAATCAAACTTGATACTGATAAAATGGCTTTTGCTAAAGATTTAAGATTTTATATGTGCTATACAGTTGAAAAAGACTGGACAAACGCACTTGTAAACCAAGCAATCGGTATTAAACTTTCTAATGGTGAAGTTCGTTTCCAAAATGGTTGGAATGATGCAGATGCTAACGGCGAAACAATAAATTCAAGACATTATTGTAAATGGAATTGGTACAACTTTGTTGGTAAATCATTCAAACTTTGTACTAAT
>JAZRPX010000103.1:0-4177 GCA_045649445.1 Acutalibacteraceae bacterium
ATATCAAAATAAAAATCAAGTGTTTTTTTAACATTTTTTAAATAAAAAGCAACCTTTTTTAAAGAAGGTTGCTTTTTCTAATTTATTTAATAAATTTTTTCTTTAAAATCTTGTAAGATTCGTTTATAGCAGGAACTATTAAAGCAAGAATAAAGCATTTAATAACCTGGTCAATCTCAAGATGTTGAATTTTTAAGAATGCAGCAGCAGGACGGAACATAACCATAATTGATAAAACTAAACCTGCAAATGCATAAGCAAAATCAAGCAATGGATTTTTAAATGGTTCTACTGTATAAAAACTATCTTCGCATTTGTTAGAAAAGCCCAAGAATAATGCAGATGAAACAAACACAGTGTAATAATATTCAATTCCAAAACCATATCTATTGCCAAAGTAATAAGCAACTAATGAGGCAAGAACCATTGCAAAAATTCCAACTGCAACGTCTAATTCAAAAACTCCTCCAACAATATTTTCATTTTTGTGAATTTGTCTTTTAAGCACATTTTTGTGAGCAGGTTGGAAAGCAATGCAGAAAGATGAAATTGAATTAAAGAATAATCCTGCAAATACTAAAAGCATAGGTGTAATAACCGATGTTCTAAAGAAGAATAAACCTAAAATCATTGAAATTGCAAGAGCAAAACTAATAGAAATAAACTGCTTTAGTGATTTTTTAATGTTTAGATACATTCCTTTGATTTCTTTGATACCTTTAACAATCGCAGTATAACTATCATCAGAAATAACAAGTTCAGAAGCACTTTTAGCAAGTTGAGTACCGCTACCCATCGCGCAGCCAACATCTGCTTGTTTTAACGCAAAAGCATCGGCAACAGAGTCACCAGTGATTGCAACTGTTTTGCCTAATGCTTGCCATTTTTCAACAATCATAAGTCTTTGCTCGGCAGAAATACTTGCATAAACTACAATGTTTTGGAATTTTTCATCAAGTTCATTTTCGCTCATGTTTTCAAGTGTTTCACCATCAACACAAATTGAATTTTCATCAATTAAATCCAGTTTTTTAGCCGATGCTGTTGCAGTATCAATATTGTCACCGGTAAGCATAATAGTTTTAATACCAAGCTTTGTGCATTCTTCAAGTTCAACCTTTGCGTCAAATCTTGGCAAATTAGCAATAGCAATAAGACCACAAAATGTAAGGTCATTTTCAATAAGGTCTGCTGTCGGAATTGCAGGTAACTCATCTAATTGCTTGTAAGCAATACCTATAACTCTGTAAGCTTGTTTTGAAAGCTCGGTAGTAGTTTCGAGCAAAGCGTCTTTGTCAATGCCAACGCATTTTTGGATAACAATATCAGCCGCGCCTTTTACAATAGCAAAAGGTTTGCCATCAATAACGCAAATAACAGTTTTTAATTTTCTTATAGCATCAAGAGGAATTTCGCCCATTCTAGGGTAAGTTGAATCCAAAGTTAATTTATCAGTCTTTAAAGTTTTAAAAGTTGCAGAAAGAATAGATGTTTCAACAGTATCACCAAAATGAGTTTCTCTGCCGAAATCATCAATTTCAACATCACCATCACAAGAAAGCGCCGCAATTTTAAGCATTGATGTAACTTCTTCAGGAGAGAAGTTGTCAATATCATAAAGTGTGCCGTTAACAAACGCTTTTGCCGCTTTCATCTTGTCTTGTGTAAGCGTACCTGTTTTGTCACATATAATAACATTAGTAGCGCACATAGTTTCAAGATTTTCTATCTTTTTAATTTGACAGTGTTTTCTTCTTGCTCTTCTCATACCCATAACAAGATTGAATGTAACCAAAAGGGAATAAGAGCAAGGCACAGTAACAGAGAATAAAAGAGTAGCAAGTAAAACAAATTCGCGCCAATCAAATTTAGTTCTGCCGATAAACATCGCTATACAGAAGAAAACAACGCAAAGAACAATAAAAGCAGTTGTAATAACAGCCATTGTTTTCTTAACTTTAGTTTGAATTGGAGTAATAACATTTTCTTCGCGTAAAAGTTCAGTAATTTTTTTGCCACGTTCAGTGTTAGAGCCGGTATCGGTTACGATTGCCTTGGCTTCACCAAAAGCAACGCAACATCCTGCATAAATCATATTTGCCCTGTTTTCAATTGTTTCAATATCAGGGCAGATAAAAGCGTGATTTTTTTCAACAGTGGTAACGTTTTCTGTAATAAGCGCCTCGTCGCAACGAAGATTGTTAGATTCAATCAATCTTGCGTCGGCTGGAATATAGTCACCCTCTTGTAAAAACATAATATCGCCAGGCACAACGTTTTTAGCGTTGATTGTTTTCTTTTTACCATCTCTTAAAACAGTAACTTTTGATTTAGTAACTTGTGTGTTCCAAATGATTCTTTTATTTGTCAGCGTTTCAACCGCCGCAACAACCAAAGCATAACAAACAAGAGTAAAAACAATTACAGCAGGTACTCTAAAAGTTCCGTTGTTAAAAATCAAATCAAAAACAAAGTAAAAAATAGCAGCAATAATGCCAATAATAAAAGTAGAACTTAAAAGTTGTTCTTTAAAATGCTTCCAAAATGATTCGTTTTCAATAGAATAAACTTGGTTAAATCCATATTCTTTGATTTTTTTAGTCGCTTTTTTCTCGGTTAAACCGTTTTGAGCGTTAGATTCAAGTTGTTCAACAATCTCTTCGATTGTAGATGAATGCCAAATCAAAACATATTCCTCCAGTTTAAAGATAATTCATTTTAACATAATTTTGACATAATTTCAATATATTTTAACTTGTTAAAGTAGTTTTTTTAATAAAACTTTGATAAAAATATATTTTTTTGTCATAATTTGTTGATTTTTATTATAAATAAATATATAATAATAAAAGTTAAATTTTTAGAGGTGCAATTATGGATTATAGCAAAATTTTAAACAGATGGATTGATAGGGCAGTTAGTGACCCTGATTTAAAAACAGAGCTTGAAAGTGTTGTAGGTAATGATGCTGAAGTTGAAGATCGTTTTTATAAAGAGCTTGATTTTGGTACAGCAGGTCTTCGTGGCGTTATCGGCGCGGGCACAAATAGAATGAATGTTTATATCGTTGGTAAAGCAACACAGGGTATTGCTCAATATGTTAATGCAAATTTTGAAAAACCATCAGTAGCGGTTGCTTATGATTCAAGAATAAAATCAGATTTGTTCGCTAAAACAACTGCAAGTGTTTTTGCTGCAAATGGTATTAAAGTTTATCTTTATGATGAGTTAAAACCAACACCAATGCTTTCATTTGCAGTAAGATATTATGGTTGTGCTGCAGGTATTAATGTAACAGCTTCTCATAACCCTTCAAAATATAATGGTTATAAAGTTTATGGTGAAGATGGTTGCCAGTTAACTTTAGAAGCAACAAATGAAGTTTTAGGTTATATTCAAACAATAGATGTTTTTGATGATGTTAAATATGCTGATTTTGATGAAGCAGTTAATAGTGGCATGATTGAGTATATCGGCGAAGATTGTTGCAATGCTTATTTCGAAGCAGTTTATAAAAAAGCAGTTAACCCTGAAGTTTTTGCAGATGGCAAATTCAAGGTTGTTTATACTCCTCTTAACGGCGCAGGTAATAAACCAGTAAGAGAGATTTTAAAAAGATGTGGCGTAGAAAATGTAACAGTTGTTACATCTCAAGAATTGCCTGATGGTAATTTTCCAACATGCCCATATCCAAACCCTGAAATTAAACAAGCGTTTGAAGAAGCGCTAAAAGTTGCAAATACAGTTAAACCTGATATCTTGCTTGCAACTGACCCTGACTGTGATACAGTTGGTATCGCAGTTGAGTGTGACGGCGAGTATAAATTAATGAGTGGTAACGAAGTTGGCGCAATGCTTCTTAATTATGTTCTTTCTGCAAGAAAAGAGAATGGCACATTGCCAGAAAACCCATTAGCAGTTAAAACAATTGTTTCAACAGAGATTGCACAAAAAATTGCTGATAAATATGGTTGTCAACTTGTTAATGTATTAACCGGTTTCAAATTCATCGGTGAGCAAATTTTGCTTTTAGAGCAAAAAGGTGAAGATGATAGATTTGTATTTGGCTTTGAAGAAAGCTATGGCTATTTTGCTGGTTCTTATGTAAGAGATAAAGACGCTGTTATTGCTTCAATGCTTATCTGCGAAATGGCAGCTTTCTATAAAGCAAAAGGCT
>JAZRPX010000104.1:0-3338 GCA_045649445.1 Acutalibacteraceae bacterium
CTTCAGGTTTTGGTTCACTTGATAATCCTAACAGCCAAGCGGCTCGCTATTCTGACGGTACTCGTACATACGCTTACATCACTGCTGAAAACTTCGGCGCAGAAGCAAGAATTGTTTCTCAATCAGGTGGTGCTTTCACAGGCCTTTATAGCACATATATTGCCAACAAACGCAACGGTGGTAGTTATGACTACTCACTTCAAAAACCATCAACTGTTGTTCTTTCTTTAGGTAACAATGATGGTGGCAGAACTGTTGATTATTATAAAACAAACGTAAAGAATTACGTTGATGCTATTAGAACAGGTTATGCTGACCCTGAGCTTCCAATCGTATGTGTTACATACATTATGGGCGGTGAATCTACTCGTGCAAACTTATCAGCCGCTATTGCTTCATTGCAAAAAGATGATGCCGAAACATATAAAAATCTTTGGCTTGTTTTTTGTAACACAAACGCAGGAGGTCACCCAACTCAAGCGCAACATTTAACCGCTGCTAACAGATTAACTCGTGAGCTTATCGAAATCGGCGCAATGCCAAAAGAAGCGCTTAGAGACGACGCAACTATCACTTTGACAGAAAACACAGTAGCGTCTAGTAACGTTCACGCTTGTGATTCTGTTGTAAGTGTAGGTACAGTTACCAATAACGGCGCTACATATTCAGGTATCACAGGAGAACTCGTTGACCCACTCGACCCTGCAGATGCTGGCAGTGAAACTGCAAAAGCGATTAAATATACTGCAGACGGTACTCAACAAACAACTTCTGACCATAGATTTTTGAAAGTAAGATTTAATAAAGTTGATAATGTAATTATGAATACGAAAGGTATTTCATTCTACATTAACTATAAAGATACTGACTACACAGGTGCAGAAGGAGAAACTTATAATCCTCCTAAATTTGTTATGACTGCTGGCGATAAGCTGGCTATTATCACTGTTCCTGGTATGTCAAGTGCAACTGATGGTAAGACCCAAAAAGTTGAACTTTACTGGAACTCAATGCCAAGCACAACTTATGTTCTTATGTCAACATTTAGTGGCGGTGCTATGTATTACGGTCTTGATTTCTATGGCGCTTGTGAATACACAATTGATAACATCAAAACTATCAACACAACTTATAGATATGCTACAAACACAAACCGCGCATATACATACACATCTGGTTATGATTCATATCCAATTATGGGTGTGACAGAAAACTATCAAGCAGCAACAACTGTAACTACTGCTGTTGGTAGCAACTATCTTACTCCAACAGATGTTTTGGATAACGCTAACTGGGTTCAAGGTTGGTATTCAAACGAGAACGGTGCTTTTAACGCTCAATATACAGACAACAAACGCGCTGCAGTTAAATCGCTTGTAAAAATTGACCCAACTAAAGAATATGGATTTACTATTATGAACAACGATGAATATGCTCTTAGAATTGTTCTTCGTGAGTATGATGCAAATGGTAAATTCTTAAGAAGTTGGGGTGGTTTAGGCTCAGGCGAAAACTACAACCCAACTGATAATAGTGTTCAATTTGTATCAGTTACAATCTTTGACTATAATGATGTAATTAAGTTGTTCACAAACAATACAATTTCTGTAATTATGCAGGTTACAGGCGAGAATGAATTACCTGTATCATATAAATGGGATCTTACTTCTGATAACTTTACTGTAAATTCAGGTTCTACATTAAAACCATCTTCTGATTCAAATTCGTTCTTTAAAAAGTTAGATGATTCATACCTTATTTCTCAAAACAATACAGTTGGCAATACAGCTACATTAAAATCAAAAGCAACAGTAGTTCCTGGTGTTTATTCAGTTAAAATGTTTGCAAGAACAACAGGTTCTCGTGCACTTGTAAACTTGTTTGTAAACGGTGTTAAGGTTAAATCAAATCTTAACACAGGTAACTCAGGTGAAAATGGAATTCAACTATCAAGTTCTGAGGGTGGTTATGACTATGGTTTTGCGCTCAATGAAAACACAGTTACAATCACTGAAGAATCACAAATCGAATTTACTATCACAGTAACTAACGTTTCTTCACCTTACAGTGGTAACTTGTATCTCAACTCACTTGAACTTAAAAAAGTTTCAGATGTTGGCGAAGATGTACCAACTTCATCTTCTACAACTACAACTACTACAACTACAACCACAACTACAACAACAACTACTACAACTGTTCCGGAAGAATCTTCATCACAAACACCTGAAGAATCATCTTCTTCATCAGCAGTAGAAGGCGACCAAACAGTTGAAGTTGTTTACACAATGGACCCTGGTAACAGAGTTGCTGCTTTTGAAACTTACGGCGGTTGGAACACTTCTACATTCGGTACAACCGAGTATTTGAATATCGGCACAGAAGAAGAACCTAACTATGTTGCTAAACTTGCTCTTCGTTCCGATGTAACTTCTTATGTTAAACTTCCTGCTGATTGGTCAGAAAAAGAGGGCTATATGGCTACAAAACTTTCTTTCCAAGTTTGGAGACCACACTCAGGTTCGCAGTATTTCAAGGCAGCAAACGGAGTAAAATTGTATAGTGGTTATGCAAGCGGCGCAGGTACAGGTGGAAATTACACTCTTTGGTCTAATTCAAGTAACCTTTGGATAGGCACTGCTCCACAAACAATTTCAGCAAATCTTACAAATACTGATGTATACGATTACGACTACATTGTTTGGGGTAACTACGGTCAAACCTCTTCACCAACTAACGGTGTTGCTTTGTATATAGATAACATCACAGTTACATTTGAAAAAGTTGATCCAAACAGAGAACCTGCTCCAACACCTGAAAAACCAGTTGTTACAGATGTTACAGGTAATACTGTAACATTACAAGCAGTAACAAACGCTCTTTATTCAAAAGACGGCGGCGCAACATGGCAATCTTCTAACAAGTTTACAGGTCTTAATCCTGGTACAACTTATAATTTCTGTATGAAGATTAAAGAAACTGTATCAAATCTCGAGTCAGCAGTTTCAGAAATCACAGTAGTTACAACTACTGCTGAATACGTCTTTAAAGCATCAACTTCTTCGCCAAAAGCGTCAGGCGGTACCGCTAAAACAGACGTATGGCAAAATGCAACTGACGGTACAGGTACTTATAACTATGTAAGACACTATGACCCTGTAGTTGGTAACAAGATTACCTTTACTATAAAAGGTATAAATCCTGGTAAGTATGAACTTGTTGTTGGTAGTAGAAACGTTTCTTCAAGATCTACTTATTCTGCTGTTGTAAAAGATACTTTAGGAAATTCAAGCTCGTTTGGTAGTTTCAATTTTGCTGATTTATCAACAGTTGACCCT
>JAZRPX010000105.1:0-11791 GCA_045649445.1 Acutalibacteraceae bacterium
ATATAATTATATATAAATAATAGTTGAAATTTTACTTTTTTTGTGTTAAAATGTATTGAACGAGTTTTTAACATTTTTTATTATAATTGTTGAAAAATAAAAGTGGAAGAGCGTCATTCTGAACGAAGTGAAGAATCTTAAAGATGGTTGCGCCTCGCCCACCATGACACGAATTTGAATTGATTTTGTAGGAGTGGGGTTCTACTCCACCCAAAACTAAATAAAATTTTTAAACGGGAGGAGCAAAGCCCCTCCCCTACGAATGTATATAAATTTATATCAATCTAACTGAAATTCAGCGGAGCGCAAAAACTTATACAATATGTTTAGATGTTTTAGGATATTAAAGGTAAAAATTACAATTAAAACTGATAGGAGAGATAGAAAAGAATGGAATCGTTGCAAGAAGTTTTAAAAGAAATATGTGATTATTGCAAAACAAAAGTAAGCGAATCAAGTTTTAATGCTTGGTTTTCAAATCTTTCTTTACAAGCAATTAAAGATGGTGAAGCAATTTTATATATTGAAAATGATTTTCAAAAAAGTATTTTGTTAGACAATTTTAAAAATGTTTTAGACGAAGCTTTTGAAGAAGTTTTAAAATTCCCTGTTGATGTTAAAATTAAATCTGAAAAAGATGCGCCTTTTACAACACCTATTGTTATGACACCACCTTCTCCAGATTATGATTATACTTTTGACACTTTTATAGTTGGCGCTTCAAATAGATTTGCACATGCTGCATCTTTAGCAGTTGCTGATAATAAAAATGTTATTTATAACCCACTTTTTATTTGGGGTAACTCTGGTCTTGGTAAAACTCACTTGCTTTCTGCAATTAAGTCAAAAATTAAAGAAAATTATCCTGAAAAGAAAATTGTTTATGTAACTTGTGAAAACTTTATCAATGAAGTTATAAATGCAATTCATACATTCACAACTCAACAACTTCGTGAAAAATATAGAACTGCCGATGTTTTGCTTATTGATGATATTCAATTTATTTCTGGTAAGGTATCAACAGAAGAAGAATTTTTTAATACTTTTAATGATTTATATAATAATGGTAAACAAATTGTTTTAACTTCTGATAGACCACCTAAAGAATTTGTTTCATTATCTGAAAGATTGGTTAGCAGAATGGAAGCAGGTTTAATTGCTGATATTCAACCACCTGAATATGAAACAAGAGTTGGTATTATTAAAAGAAAAGCTCAAATGATGAATTTTAATTTGAGTGAAGAAATTGTAACATATCTTGCTGACCAAGTTAAAGCAAATATTCGTCAATTAGAAGGCGTTGTTAAAAAACTTCAAGCTTATTCTCTTATTTATGATAATATTTCGCTTGCAGTTGTTGAAAGCGCAATTAAAGATATCAAAAGAGATGATTTGCCACAACCTGTTACTGTTCAAAAAGTTGTTGCAGAAGTTTCAAAAACTTATAATATTTCAATTGAAGATATTTTTTCTGATAAGAGAAATGCAGAAATTACTCATGCAAGAAAAATTTCAATGTACATAATTCGTCAGGTTACTGATATGCCTTATAAAAAAATAGGTAAAGATTTTGGTAAAGACCATGCTACAGTTCTTTATTCTTGTAATAATATTCACGATTTATGTGCAACTGATGAATCAGAAGCTAAAAAAATTGAAAATATTATGAAAAATTTAATTAATAAATAAACCGAGACTTTTATATAATTTTTTAACATTTTTTCAACTTTTTAACATTTAAAATGTGTTAATGAATGTTTAAAAAAATTTATAAAAAAAGTTTTCAAATTTTATTAAAACTTTTTAACATTTCATTGTTAATGCGTTTAGTCTTTTATGATGTGGGTTTTGCGAGTTTCTAACACTTTTAACACCCTCTACTACTTATACTATTTAAATAATATAATGTTAAGTAGTGTCGTGTTTTTAAAATTGAAATTTTTTGAATTTTTATTTTCAGTTTTTAACAATGGTTGAAGAATAGCTTTATCAACCCCTTCTCTAGATGGTTGCGCCTCGCTCACCATGACACGAATTTGAATTGATTTTGTAGGAGTGGGGTTCTACTCCACCCGAAAATAAATAAAATTTTAAACGGGAGGAGCAAAGCCCCTCCCCTACGAATGTATATAAGTTTATATCAATCTAATGGGTGTTCAGTGGAACGCAAAAACCTGTACAACAATTTAAGTTGTTTTATAACATTAAATTTATATCAAACTAACGGGTGTTCAGTGGAACGCAAAAACCAACGTAACAACTAAAGTTGTTTTAGGATATTAAAAGTAAAAATTACAATTAAAACTGATAGGAGAGACAGAAAAATATGAAGTTTATTTGTGAAACAGCGCTTTTATCAAGCGCAGTAAATAATGTACAAAGAGCGGTAACATCAAAATCATCTCTTGCAACATTAGAAGGTATTTTAATAAGAACAAATGGTAATGAGGTTATTCTTTCAGGTTATGACCTTGAAATTGCTATGAAAACTAAAATTCCTGCAGATGTTGAAGTAGAAGGTTGTACTGTTATAAACGCTAAAATTTTAGGCGAAATTTTAAGAAAATTGCCTTATGATAAAGTAACAATTGATATTTATGAAGATAATAAAGCGCTTATTACTAGTGGAACATCTGAATTTAATATTATTGCGCTCGACGCTAATGAATATCCTGAACTTCCTTCTCTTGAAGATGAAAGTGAAATTAAAGTTCCTGCAGATGTTTTAAAAAGTATGGTTTCACAAACAATTTTTTCTGTTTCAACTTCTGATGATAGACCAATTTATAAAGGTATTTTATTTGAAATTGAAGATGGAAAAATAAAGCTTGTTTCAACAGATGGTTGTAGACTTGCAATTAGAAAAGAAGAAATTGAAACAAATGAAAATATGCGTTTTGTTGTTCCATCAAAGGGCTTGCAAGAAGTTTTAAAACTTATTGATGATGATATGGAAGAAGATGTTATTATCAATGTTGGTAAAAGACATATTTCTTTTGAAATTGGCGAATTTGTTATTATTTCAAGACTTATTGAAGGTGAATTTTTCAATTATAATAATAATTCTGTTATTCCTGATGGTGAACAAACCGTTATTGAAACAGAAACAAGAGAATTTTTAAGTTTAATTGAAAGAATTTCGCTTGTAATTATTGATAGAGTTAAATCACCTGTAAGATGTAGCGTAAAAGAAGGCCAAGTTTATATGCGTTGTTCAACAATTATGGGTAAATCATCTGATGTTTTAGAATGTGATATGACAGGTGATGAACAAGAAATTGGCTTTAATTCAAGATTCTTTATTGAGGCGCTTCGCGCAGTTGATACTGATAAAATTAAAATTGTTATGAATGGCGCGCAAAGACCAATTAAAATTTTACCATTAGAAGGCGATAATTTCTTGTTTATCGTTGTTCCTGTTATTATGAAGGCGGAAAATTAATGAAAATTAAAATTGATAGTGAATTTATAAAGCTTGATTCTTTGCTAAAACTTTCAGGCATTGTGGCAACGGGTGGCGCTGCTAAAATCTTTATTCAAGATGGCGAAGTTAAAGTTAATGGCGAAGTTTGTACAATGCGTGGCAAAAAAATTCGCGCAGGGGACAAAGTTAAACTTTTTGATGAAGAAATTGTTGTAGAATAATTATTTTTTTAGGTGGTAATTATGTATTTAGAAAAAATTGAATATGATAATTACCGAAATTTGAAAAAAGGCGTTTTCAAACCAGATATTAATATGAATGTAATTTATGGTGAAAACGCGCAAGGTAAAACAAATTTAATTGAAGCAATTTGGCTTTTTACAGGTAAAAAGAGTTTTAGAGGAACAAAAGATGGGCAACTTGTGAATGTTGAAAATTTGCAAAAAGGCGCTCAATTAAAATCTTCTTTTTATTCTTTTGGCAGAGAGCAAACTGCTCAAATTGATATTTTAAATAAAAGAAGCGCTAAATTAAATGAAATTAGTTTATCTAGCGCAAAAGAATTAGCAGAGAGTTTTTCTGCAATTTTGTTTTCGCCAACAGATATGAATTTAATTTCTGATGGACCAATAGCAAGAAGAAAATTTTTGAATAATGCAATTTCAACTGTAAGACCAAAATATGATAAAATTTTAAATTCTTATAATCATGCGTTAATGCAAAGAAATTCTGTGCTTAAAGATATTGCTTCTCATTCAGAACTCCAATTTATGCTTGATGTTTATGAAGATAGAATTGCAAAAATGGGCGCTTATATAATTTCGCAAAGAAAGATGTATATTCAAGCAATTATGAATTATATTTCTGATATTTATAGTGGAATTTCATCAAGAAAAGAAGAAATAAAAGTTGAATATAAAACAAATCTTGAAAATGCAGATGAAGAAAGTTTAAAAAAAGCGCTAAAAGACTCTAGAAAACAAGATGTTATAACTTGTACAACAAGCGTTGGCCCACATAGAGATGATATTGAGTTTTTTATAAATGGAATGCCTCTTAAAATTTTTGGCTCGCAAGGACAAAGACGCTCTGTTATCATTGCGCTAAAATTAACAGAAGCAGAAATTTTGAAGAAAAACACAGGTGAACAACCTATTGCTATTTTAGATGATGTTATGAGCGAGCTTGATTTGTCTCGTCAGGATTATTTGCTTAATCATTTAAAAGGTTGGCAAGTGTTTATAACTTGTTGCGACCCTAATACTATTAAAATATTAGAAAATGGCAAGATTTTTAAAATGCAATCAGGAATATTGAGTGAAGAACAATGAAAAGAGTTTATTTAGGTGGCGAAACATTTATTAAAGATACTGATATAATAGGTGTTTTTGATATTGATACTTCGTCTGTTTCTAAAAAAACAAGAGATTTTTTAGAATATAATGAAAAAGAAAAAAATGTTGTTTATTCAAATATTTATGAGTTTCCTCGTTCTTTTATTTTAACAAAAGATAAAGTTTTTATAACTCCAACTTCTACAATTACTTTAAATAGAAAATATAGTAAAAATATTTTTTAGGAGAAATAAAATGAAATATAATACACCACCAAAAGTAAATAAAAAGAAGAAAAAAATTAAACATTTACCTATTTTAATTGTTTTTTTAACAATGTTACTTCTTATTTGCGCTTATTTAACAATTATTGTTGTGCCAACATTTAAACATTCAACTGTTGGTCAAATGGTGAATTATTGTCATAATCGTGGCTCAATTGAGTTTTATGTTAATGGCAAATTGATGATTCCTGAAGAAATGGAAGTTGTTAGAGAAAATGGTGGTAGTAAAGAAGTAAAAACTATGACCGAAGATGGAGAATTTGCATTTTTTAGCGGAAAAAAAGGTGTTGATAAATACACTTTCTTTGCAACAAAAGAAGAAAGCGAAAGATTAAAAGATATTAAAGTAACTTTTACAAATTATAATCATAATTGGTGGAATGTTAATAATTTTGATATAAATTTTGATATTAAAAAATTTAAAAATGGTATTTTCCTTATTGGTGAATGTTATTTAAATGGCGAAAAATATGTTTTAAACTCAAAGGTAAAAGAATCAAAAGATTTATATTATTTTGAAGTACCTTTGAGAGTTGAATAAATTATAAAAAACCTTTTTATCAAGGAGAGAAATAAATGGAAAATCAAGAAAATTTGATGAATACTGCTGTTGAAGAGGAATATGATGCCTCTGCCATACAAGTTTTAGAAGGACTTGAAGCGGTTAGAAAAAGACCTGGTATGTATATCGGTTCAACAGGTGAGCGTGGTCTTCACCATCTCGTTTATGAGATTGTTGATAACTCAATTGACGAAGCGCTTGCTGGCTATTGTACTGATATCGATGTTGAAATTCTTAATGGCGATATTATTAGAGTTCGCGATAACGGTCGTGGTATTCCTGTTGATATCCAAGAAAAAATGGGTCTTCCTGCTGTAACCGTTGTATTTACCGTGCTTCATGCAGGTGGTAAATTTGGTGGCTCTGGCTATAAGGTATCAGGTGGTTTGCATGGTGTTGGTTCATCAGTAGTTAATGCGCTTTCTGATTGGCTTGAGGTTGAAGTTAGAAAAGATGGCAAAGTTCATTATCAACGTTTTGAAGAAGGCAACCCTGTTGCTGACCTTAAAGTTACAGGTGAAACAGATGAAACAGGTACAACTGTAACATTTAAACCAAGCGCAGATATTTTCACAGATACAACTCGCTATGATTATGATATTTTGCTTACTAGACTTCGTGAACAAGCTTTCTTAAACGCAGGTATTAGAATTAATCTTTCTGATTTGCGTGATGATGGTGAAAGAGATGATGAAGGAAATCTTCGTAAAGATGTTCTTCATTTTGAAGGCGGTATTAAAGAATATTGCGAATTTATACTTGAAAAGAAAAAGAGAGAAAGATTTTTTGATGATGTAATTTATGTTGCAGCGCAAAAAGGTGATGCGCAAGTTGAAATTGCTTTGCTTTATAACACAGGTTATGATTCAAATATCATCTCTTTTGCAAATAATATTCACACAGTTGATGGTGGTACTCACGAATCTGCTTTTAAAACATCGCTAACTCGTGTTATCAATAACTATGCTAGAAAATTCAAGCTCTTAAAAGATAATGATAATAATTTTAAAGGTGAAGATGTTCAAGAAGGTCTTATCGCAGTAATTTCAGTTAAGCTTACAGATGCTCAATTTGAAGGTCAAACTAAAGCAAAACTCGGTAATACTTATATTGGTACACTTGTTTCAAATGCAATGACCGAAAAATTAAATGATTATCTTGAAAATAATCCATCTATTGCAAAAGTGCTTGTTTCAAAGATTATCAGCGCTTCAACTGCTAGAGAAAAAGCGCAAAAAGCAAGAGAATTAGAGCGTTCAAAATCAAGTGGTATAGGAAGAACTCGTATGCCTGAAAAACTTGATGATTGTATTTCAAAAGATGCAACAAGAACAGAAATCTATATCGTAGAGGGTGACTCTGCGGGCGGTTCTGCTTCAAAGGGTAGAGATGCAGATTTCCAAGCAATTTTGCCTCTTTGGGGTAAAATGCTTAACGTTGAAAAAGCAAGAGAAGATAAAGTTTATGGTAATGACAAATTAACCCCAGTTGTTGTGGCATTGGGTACAGGTATTGGCGAAACTTTTGATATTAGTAAGCTTCGTTATGATAAAATTATCATTATGGCCGATGCCGACGTCGATGGTGCACATATTAGAACACTTTTACTTACATTCTTCTTTAGATATATGCCTGAACTTATTACAACAGGTCACGTTTACCTTGCTCAACCACCACTTTTTGAGGTTAAAAAGGGTAAAGTTAAAAAATATGCGTTTAATGAAGAAGAGCGCGATATGTATAACGAGCAATTGGGTGGCAATGCTTCAATTCAGCGTTATAAAGGTCTTGGTGAGATGGACCCAGATCAGCTTTGGGAAACAACTATGGACCCTGCTTTTAGAACAATGAAAAAGGTTACAATGGAAGACGCCGAGCGTGCCGACGCTACTTGTACACTCTTGATGGGTGATGAAGTTGAGCCAAGAAGAAAATTCATCGAAGAAAACGCTAAATTTGTTGAAAACTTGGATGTATAGGAGAAAAAATGGAAAATAAAATTTCTTATATTTTATCGGCAGATGAGGTTAAAGAAGTGCTTTTTACCGCTGGCGTTTTAAAGCAGTATAAGAAAAAGGTAATTGGTCTTATAATAATTTCAATTATTTTGATAATTCTTACCTTTAACCCTCTAGAGCCGTTAACTTATTCACTTGTTGTAGCGCTTATTTTTATAAATTTGTTTAGTTTTTTTGCATTTAAAAAGCATGAAGAAAACACAATAAAATCAAGCACAACAGGAGAAGTAACAGAGCTTACTGCTTATGATGAATATATCAATGTTCAAGTTAAAGAATATGATGCCGATTGGAATATTGAAAAGCAAGATGTTTTTGCAGTTTTAGAAAGTGAAAATCTTATTATAATTCAATTAACAGATGGCAGATTAATGGCTTTTCCAAAGTCAAAAATCAAAGA
Organism: Acutalibacteraceae bacterium; assembly: GCA_045649445.1. Classification (GTDB taxonomy): domain Bacteria; phylum Bacillota; class Clostridia; order Oscillospirales; family Acutalibacteraceae; genus RUG11462. The sequence goes on from JAZRPX010000105.1 coordinate 8,023, forward strand.
TAGCAATAAACCTTACTTTGAAAAAGTTTTAAATTATTTTTCTAATATAGATAAAAATCAAAACAAGGAATTAGGTGAATAAATTGAGTTTTGAAGAAAAAATTATACCGGTTGAGATTGTTGATGAGATGGAAAAATCCTTTCTTGATTATTCAATGTCTGTTATTACTTCTCGTGCCTTGCCGGATGTTCGAGATGGTTTAAAACCGGTACACAGAAGAATTTTATACACAATGTATGAAAGAAATCTTACTCCAGAAAATCCGTTTCGTAAATGTGCCGATATCGTTGGTGCGGTTCTCGGTTCATATCACCCTCATGGTGATGCTTCTGTTTATGATGCGCTTGTTCGTTTAGCGCAGGATTTCTCTGTAAGATATGAAATGGTTGATGGTCATGGTAACTTCGGTTCTGTTGACGGTCACCCACCTGCTGCTTACCGTTACACCGAGGCAAGAATGAGCAAAATGGCAGTTGAAATGTTAACTGATATCGATAAAGATACAGTTGATTTCAGCCCTAACTATGATGACCGTTTGCAAGAGCCACAAACTTTGCCGGCTCGAATTCCTGCGCTTTTAGTTAATGGTTCAATGGGTATCGCGGTTGGTATGACAACTAATATTCCACCGCATAATTTAGCAGAAGTAATTGATTGTATGGTTGCTTACATAGACAACCCTGATATTACAATTGATGAAATGTGTGAACATCTTCCTGGCCCTGATTTTCCAACCGGCGGTATTATTATGGGTAGAAGTGGTATTCGTGCCGCTTATTCAACAGGTAGAGGTAAAATCTGTCTTCGCGGTAGAGCCGAGATAGAAGAAGAAAGAAATAATAAATTCAGAATTGTTATCACTGAAATTCCTTATCAGGTTAATAAAAAAGCTCTTGTTAAATCAATTGTTGACCTTGCAGATTCAAAAAGAGTTGAAGGTATTGATGATATTGCCGATTATTCAAGCCGTAAGGGTATGAAAATCGTTATCGAGCTTAAAAAAGACGTTAACCCACAGGTTGTTCTTAATAAACTTTATAGTTATACTCAATTGCAAACAACTTTTGGTGTTATAATGCTAGCGCTTGTTGATGGCGTTCCGAAAACATTAACACTTAAAGATGCATTAATGCATTATGTTAATTATCAAAAGCAAGTAATTGAGCGCAGAACTCGTTATGACCTTAAAAAAGCTCAAGATAGAGCGCATATTTTAGAGGGCTTAAAGGTTGCGCTTGATAATATTGATGAAGTAATCAAAATCATTCGTGCTTCAAAAACAGTTGGCGAAGCAAGAGAAGCTTTGATGGAGCGCTTCCCAATTGATGAAGTTCAAGCAAAACATATCGTTGATATGCGTTTGGCTCAACTTACAGGTCTTGAGCGCGATAAGATTGAAGATGAATTAGCAAAATTACAAGAAAAAATCGCTGATTTTAAAGATATTCTTGCAAATGAATGGAGAATTCTTGATATCGTTAAAACAGAAGCGCTTAAAATCCGTGATAAATATGCTGATGATAGAAGAACAGAAATCACAAATGTTGAAGGCGAAGTTGATATTGAAGATTTAATCCCAGTTGAAGATTGTGTATTAACTCTTACAAAAATGGGTTATATCAAACGTTTACCTGTTGACACTTATCACGCTCAAAACCGTGGTGGTAAAGGTCTTAAGGGTATGACAACTCGTGAAGAAGACTTTGCAGAGCATATGTTTATCTGCTCAACTCATGATACTGTGCTTTACTTTACAAATCAGGGTAGAGTTTATCATAGCAAGGCGTATGTTGTGCCAGAGGGCTCAAGAACATCAAAAGGTCTTAATATTGTTAACCTTTTACCGCTTGAACCGGAAGAAAAAGTTACAGTTATGCTTAAAATTAATGATGAAGATGTTGATAAATACATCATTTTGGGAACTAAAAACGGCGTTGTTAAGCGTTCGCAATTCTCTGTTTATAAAACAAACCGTAAAGGTGGCGTAAACGCTGTAACTTTAGATGAGGGCGATGAAGTAAGATTTGCTTATATAACAAGTGGTGATGATGACCTTATCGTTGCAACCAAAAAAGGTATGGCAATTAGATTTAATGAAAACGATGCAAGACCACTCGGTCGTACAGCTCGTGGTGTTAAAGCAATTACCTTGCGTGAGGGCGATGAAGTTATCGGTATGGCAATTGTTGAAGAAGGCAAACAAATTCTTACTGTTACTGAAACCGGTTATGGTAGACAGTCAAGTTGTGATGATTACCGTGTTCAATCTCGTGGTGGTAAAGGTCTTACTAACTATAGAGTTGCGAAATTCGGTGATGTTGCTCAAATTGCTATGGTTGATGAAACAAATGATGTAATTCTCATTTCATCAGATGGCATTGTAATTAGAATTGCAGCTGAATCTATTTCTAAATTTGCTCGTCCTTCAAAGGGTGTAAGAGTAATGAAGGTTAAAGATGGCGAGAGAATTATCACAATGTCTATAACCGAAAAAGAAGAAATTGAAGAAGAAGCTGAAACAGAAGAAAATGGCGAGATTGTAACTGAAACAGTTACCCCACCACAAACTGAAGAAGAATAATTTATTTTTGAAAGGATTTTATATAAAATGAAAATTTTCGTAGTAAACGCAGGTAGTTCATCACTTAAATATCAACTTATTGATATGGATGATAAGAGTGTAATCGTAAAAGGTCTTTGCGAGAGAATTGGTATTGATGGTATTATCAAACTTCAAAAACCAGATGGTTCAAAATTTGAAGCAGAATATAATATGCCAGACCATACAACTGCTTTTAAAAAGGTTATCGAATGGATGACTTCAGGTGAGACAAAGGTTATTGATGATTTGGGCGAAATTTCTGCTGCAGGTCATAGAATCGTGCAAGGTGGCGCATATTTTAAAGAGTCTTGCATTATTGATGATGTTGCTCTCCAGAAAATTGCTGATTACGGCAAGTTAGCACCTCTTCATAACCCAGCTCACGTTCAAGGTATCAAAGCTTGTATCGAAGTGCTCGGTAAAGAAGTTCCTCAAGTAGCAGTTTTTGATACTTCTTTCCATGCAACAATGCCTGAAGAAGCATATATTTTCCCACTTCCTTATGAATATTATGAAAAATATGATATTCGTAGATATGGCGCTCATGGTACATCTCATCGTTATATCGCAGGTCGTCTTATTGATGAATGTGGCATTGGCACACCATCAAAAGTTATCACTTGTCACCTTGGCAACGGCTCATCAATCACAGCTGTTAAAGATGGTAAATGCGTTGATACATCAATGGGCTTGACTCCACTTGATGGCTTTATGATGGGTACTCGTTGTGGCGCAGTTGACCCAAGTGCTATCACTTATATTATGGAAAAAGAAAATCTCACTCCAAAGCAAATGGATGAGATTATGAATAAAAAATCTGGTTATCTTGGCGTTTCAGGTGTTTCATCTGACAACCGTGATGTAATTGCTGCTGCAGAAGCAGGTAATAAACGCGCAATTTTAGCTAGAAAAATTCTTAAATATCAAATCCGTAAAATTGTTGGTTCATATATCGCAGCGCTCGGTGGTGTAGATGCTATCGCGTTTACAGGTGGTCTTGGCGAAAATGATGCAGATATTCGTGAAGCAGTTTGTGAAGGTCTTTCATTTGTAGGACTTGAGCTTGATAAAGAGAAAAATAATGCGGCTCGTTTTGGTAATGAGGGTATTATTTCAACAGAAAATTCAAAAGTTAAAGCATATGTTCTTTTAACAGATGAAGAAAT
>JAZRPX010000106.1:0-1957 GCA_045649445.1 Acutalibacteraceae bacterium
CAAAAAACAACGAAAGCGAGATAGAAGATGATAGTTATAACAATGGACAAAAACTTCAAAAAGACAAACAAATTCAAAACAATTATATTTTATATAAAGATGAAAGTGGAAACGAAGTTCCTCTTGTTGTTACTGAAATCATGCCATGTGTAAAAGGAGTTGTTGTTGGTTGTGATTATGGTAATGATGAGATTGTAAGTTCTGTTATAAAAAAACTTGTAACAACTGCATTAGATGTAAGTGATGATAAAGTATGTGTGGTAGGTCTTGATATTTGTAAATAAAGAAAGGTGATTATTATGAGCAAATCAAAAGGTTCTTTTCCTAAAAGAGTTGTTGTGTTTTCATTGTTGATTTTAACGTTATCAGCAGCAATGTATATTAATTGGCAAAATGGTGCTAATAACGGAAAATTAGGTTTAACATCTTCACTATTAATTAATCAAACAACTACTTCTAATAATAAGTTTCTTGGTCAAGCAGAGTTTGTGAATTCAAATTTAGAAGATAATTATTTCACAAAAACAAGGGCTTCAAGATCAACAGAAAGAGAAAAAGCAATTAATGAAATGAAAGAAATTTTAAACAACGTTAAATCTACTGATGAAGCAAAACTAATAGCAACGGAAAAAATTGCTTATTTTACAACATTAAGTGAAAAAGAAAGTGCAATTGAAAGTTTAGTTGTTGCAAAAGGATTTGAAGATTGCGTTGCAGTTTTATCTGATAAATCAATTTCTTGTGTTGTTAAAACTGATAAAAATGGCCTTGCCGCTAATCAAATTATCCAAATTCAAGACATTATTTTATCAAATTGCGAAATTTCTTGCGAAAATATTAAAATAATTGAAATAAAATAGTTGTTATTAATAAAATTTTTTGTTATAATAGGAATAACAACATATATATTTTATTTTGGAGGATGAATATAAATGGAAATTAAAAAATCTAATCCTGGTAATATTGTTATTTCAACAGATGTTGTTGAAAAAATTGCTTTGACAGCTGCTACTGATGTAACAGGCGTTGCCGGCGTTGTTTCAAAACCTCAAGATATTAAAAATATTTTGCGTTCAAAGAGCGTTATCAAACCTGTTGTTTGTGTTTTTAAAGACAATCAATATGTTATCGATATTTTCTTGAAGGTAAATGAAGGCGTTAAGCTTTCAGAACTTGCTTCAAAGGTTCAAAAAAATATCAAAGAAGCAGTTCAAAATATGACTGGTACAGTTGTATCAAAAATCAATGTTCATATTTGTGAAGTTCAACTCAAAAACCAAACCGAAGAGAAATAAGGCGGAACTTTTAAATGACAAGAAGTGAGCAAAGAGAAGAAGTTTTTATTTTAGTTTTTGAAAAAACTTTTCACGAAGAACCAATTGAATTTATCATAGATTCTGCAAAAGAAATTCGTGAAGATAAAATAACAGATTATATTGTAGATACTGCTAAAGGCGTTTATGATTTTGTTGATAAAATTGATTCGTTAATAGAAGAAAATAGCATTGGATGGAAAATTAATCGTATTTCAAGAGTTGCTCTTTGTATTTTAAGAATTGCTATTTATGAAATTATATATAACGAAAACGTTCCTGCCGGTGTTGCTATTAACGAAGCAGTAGAATTATGTAAAAAGTATGCAACAGATGACGAGAAGAAATTTGTAAATGGTGTTTTAGGCGCTATTTCTAAAAACATGTAATATGAGTATTTTTGTTGGATTTGACACAAGTAATTATACCACTAGTGTTGCAATTTATGATACTGATAAAGGTATATTAAAAAATTGCAAAAAACTTTTGCCTGTTGACGAAGGCGAAAAAGGTTTAATGCAATCAAAAGCACTATTTGAACACATAAGGCAGCTTCCTATTGTTTTGGAAGCCGCCTTTTCGTCATTTAAAGATTTAAAAATTAGCGGGGTTGGAGTATCTGATAAACCTAGAAATATCGATGG
>JAZRPX010000107.1:0-3561 GCA_045649445.1 Acutalibacteraceae bacterium
AATAAATAACACCCGAACAGTCAACACCTCTTACTTGCTCAACAACGCTTTTTGTAACAGGTTGATTGTAAGCAATAACAGCTAAAACTTCAAAAGCGGCTTGAGAAAGAGGAGCATTTCTTTTAAGCTCAAGAATTTTTCTAACATAATCAAAATAATCTGCTCTTGAACAAAGTTGAATTTTATTATCAAGCTTAATAAGTTTAAACCCTGCTTTTCTTTGCTCGTAGGTTTCTGCTAAATTATCAGCAAGAGTGATAATAACGCTCTCGTCAAGCTCCATAACCTCGGCAAGACGCTCAATCTCAACCGGCTCGCCACAAGCAAATAAAATTGATTCTAAAATATTTAAATTATTATTTGATTCCATTTTAACCTACCTTGTCCATCTCAATAATAGTTTCACCGTTTTTTTCTTCGGCTTTAATACGCTTGTCTTTAAGTAATTCAAGAACCGCTAAAAATGTTGCAACAACATCGGAACGACTTTCAGCGTGAGAAAAAAGATTTTTGAAAGCAACCTTGCTTTTCTTTTTTAAATTTCGAAGAACAACAACGATTTTGCTTGAAACAGAAACAATCTTTTTCTGCACAATTCCTGAAAAAGCATCAACAGGAGGTGGAAGGCGACGAAGCCCTCTGCCAACTGCATCTGCATAATATTTCATTAAAATATCAGGCGTATGTTGTCTTTTATAAGATTTATCAATATCAATTTTAACAGGTGTTCTAACTGTGGTTTTAAACCCTTCAGTGTTTTTAGCAAGTTCTAATGCCATTTGTTTGCAAAGTTGATATTCAATAAGTTCACCAGTAAGTTCTGCTTTTAATTCTTCTGCCTCATCAGATTTTGGCAAAAGCGAAACAGTTTTAAGATAAATAAGACGAGAAGCCATATCTAAAAATTCACTTGCAATGTCCATATCATATTCTTTAAACTGTTCAATTTGAGCAACATATTGATCAACTAAAACTGAAATTTCAATATCTTTAATATCAAGTTTGTTTTTTGAAATAAGATGCAAAAGAAGGTCAAGTGGACCATCAAAATCTTTTGCAGTAAATTTTAAATCCATTAAGCAAATAATCCTCCAAAAGGTAAACTGAATAACCAGTAAAGCGCACTTGTAATTGTATCCATCATAACAGAGAGTGGACCATCTAAAAATCCAAACCATAAAGCAACTAAAACAACAATGAAGATAATGTGTTCATATTGCATTATTTTATAATAAATTCTATCAGGCAAAAAGTAACCTAAAATTCTAGAGCCATCAAATGGTGGAATCGGAATAAGATTAAAAATTGCAAGAGAAATGCTGATATTAGCAATAGTTGAAAAAACATAAGTTAAAATATTAAAAATATTAAATGTTAATTCGGTAAAAATATTAACCTTTGCAAAAATTACAACGGTTAATACATTAAGAAAAACAAAAACAATGCCACAAAGTAAATTCATTAATGGTCCTGCAAAAGCCACAAGCGCCATATCTTTTTTTCTATCCTTAAAATTAAGCATATTAACAGGTACAGGTTTAGCATAACCAACGCCGATAACAAGTATCATAAGCATACCCCAAATATCAAGATGCTTTAAAGGATTTAAAGTTAATCTGCCTTGATATTTAGCAGTAGGGTCTCCAAGCTTGTAAGCAGCATAAGCGTGCGCAAACTCGTGCGAAGGCATACAAATCAAAAACAAAACTGCACTTGTAATAATTATTGCAATTAAACTGTAAACGTCCGCTTCTCTAACGGCTTCTATCAATTCTCTAATCATTTTCTTCACTCCTACGCTAAATTATACTATATGTAAATAAAAAAAGCAATATTAATTTATATATAAATATTTATATACACAGTCGCTCAAAAAACACGGGTTGAATTTTTTCAACCCGTGTTTTTTTAATACTCGTTTTTATCTTTAACCAATTTCCTGATATATTCAAATGTTTTTTCTTCGCCATCTGTTTTAAGCATAACAAGAAGTTTTTCTAAAAATATTTCGGTTTCAGGGTGAATAAACATCTTGTGTCTGCCGCCTTCAAAATATTCTAATGGATGCGAATCGGTATAGTTTTCTCCTCTATAAATTTTAGAAGCAGCAACCCTATCACAAAACATCTCAACAGCGTATTTAAGTGGCATTTTAACCGGCATAACTTTGCCTTCTTTAGGGTTGTAATCATTCCAATATTCGTAGTGATGACGGTTTCTGCCTTTGTGATGCATCCAAGCAGGAGAATGCCCATACATCTCTCTTTCAATCTCGTTAGGGCTACGATTGCCTTGAAAATATTTAGCGCCTGTCATAAACTCGGCAGGGGAGTATTTCGATAAATCGTGAAAAAGCCCTTGAAAACCAATACCTGCTTTTCTGCAATGCTTTATAACGAGATTTCTGTGTTTTGTTATTGTAATTAAATGCTTTAAAGCTTTCATAAAACCAAAAAATCCTTAAATTTATTCTTTGATAATACTATCATAATTAACAGTTTAAGTCAATATTCACTTTTTAGCAATAGTTACTATGTATTTAATTTGATTTTCATCTTCTTCGGTTACTGATTTTGCATCTATTCCAGAATTTTTCATAACCTTTATTGCTTTGTTAATAGAGTTAACAAATAATCTTAAATCTTTTATCACCATTTTGTTTTTGTTTTTCTCGGTTTCAGGTTTTAAAATGCTGTCAATAAACTTTTCTGTTTGCTCAACACTTAAATTTTTAACGATGATTTCTGAAAGCGCATCATCTCGTTCACCCTCGTCTAAAATTCGTAAAAGCGCTCTCGCATGACGTTCTGTAAGAGAAAAATTATTTATTCTTTCTATTTGTCGTTCGCTTAATTTGAGAATTCTCAATTTGTTTGCAATTGTAGGTTGCTTCATTCCAAGATGCAAAGCCGCTTGAGATTGAGTAAAACCATAATCTCTTATTAATTTATCAATCGCTCTTGCTTCTTCAATAAAATTAAGATTTTCTCTTTGTATGTTTTCAATTAGTGAAAAAACGCATGAATCCTTATCTGAAATATTAGTGATTGTGCAGGGAACATAGCGCATTTCAAGTGCTTTTGCCGCGTTAAGTCGTCTGTGCCCATAAATTAATTCAAATCTGGTTTTATTTATCTTTCTAACACAAAGTGGTTGTAAAATTCCGTTTTTTCTTATCGATTGTATAAGCCCGTTAAGTTTTTCAGAATCAATATTGCTTCTTGGTTGGTTTGGATTTTCACTTATAAAATTTGTGCTTATCATACAAATTTTATTTTTGTTTTTATTCTCGAAATTCAATGTCAACACCTCTCTTCCTGATTTTACCATATTATGTAAAATATATCTATTTATTTTCATCGCAAAATCTGCTATAATAACACCAAAAGGTAAACAAATGTTATGTAAACGTCAAAAACTATGGTAAAATCTGTTAAAAAGTATCAATTTTGTAACGTTTTTTGTGAGATTTTTAAAAAAAAATTAAAAAATGGCTTGAAATTTGGCTTATATTTGTGTAAAATGTATATAACTATGAAATTTGAATTGTAAAAAGCAAGG
>JAZRPX010000108.1:0-1705 GCA_045649445.1 Acutalibacteraceae bacterium
ACCTTTAGAGCCAAAAGACATTTTGTTCTCTAAAATATTGGTTTCAAAAGAAAATTTAAGATTCTCTTTATTTCTCGCTCGTTTAAAGCCGAGTTCAATCATTCTGCTCAACAATTCGCTATATTTAACACCCTTTGGCTCCCAAAGATAGAAAGAAAGTGAGCCAGGAATTGTGTTGATTTCATTTACATAAACGCACTTTTCTTTAGTATCAAACAAAAAGTCAATTCTAACAACGCCGTTACAACCGAGCGCTTTAAATGTTTCTTTTGCGTATTTTTCAACATCTGCTTGAATTTTTTTGGTGATGTTTGCAGGGATTTGACGAGAAAGCGAAGCCATACCACCGGCAGATTTTGTGCCAGATGATTTTGCACCCTTTGCGCCTTTTTCGCCACCTTTATATTTATCTTCATAAGATAAAATTTTACCTGTCATAACCGGCTCTTCAATTACTGAAGTTTCACATTCATCAGTATCGCCGACAACCGAGCAGTTAAGCTCACGAAGATTTACAACTGCCGGCTCAACAATAATTTTCTGCGCATAATTCATAGCATCTTTAATTGATGCTAACAACTCATCGTGGTCATCTGCTTTTGAAATACCAACTGATGAGCCAAGATTTGCAGGTTTAACAATAACAGGGTAAGAAAACTTTTCTTCAATTTCTTTTAAGATTTTTGTCTTTTGTGCAACATACTCTTTTGCATAAAACTCTACGCAATCAAGAACAGGCACGCCTGCTTTTTGCAAAATATATTTGCAAACTGCTTTATCCATACCAACTGCTGCTGAAAGCACATCACATGAAACATAAGGAATACCTAAAAGTTCAAACCAACCAACCAAAGAACCATCTTCACAGTTAGTACCATGAACAATTGGAAAAGCAATGTCAACTGATGCAATTTTCTTTTTGAAAAGACCTTTTTTAAGTTCAATAAGGTCAAATTCGTTGCCATTTTTAACAAGAGTAACGCAACTTGATTTTTTAATTAACGCATCAATATCACGATACTCATCAATATTAGTCATACACTCGGCTGTGTACATTTCGCCGTTTTTTGAAATGTAAACAGGTGTAATATTGTATTTTTCGGTGTCTATGTAGTTCATCGCTTGAACTGCCGAGATTACTGCAACCTCGTGTTCAACGCTCCTACCACCAAAAAACACAGCAACATTAGTTTTCATATTATCAAAATCCTTTCTAAAAGGTTAGTTTATGTTTTTAATAGGAATTGTTTGCCTGTTTTTGAAAATCAAACTGCTTATAAAGATAACAAGCGGTAATATTAGCAACGGAACAAACCACATCCAAAAAACAAACAATTCAAAGTGGAATGTTACAATCAACGAAATCAATGGAATAATATTAATTATTGTAAAAACAAGCCCCTTGATTACATTGTTTTTCTTTACCGAAAGCAATATTGACATCGCTAAATAACTTATGGCATAAAAAATGATATGATTTAATATAAACAGAAAAATACTATATGCAGGATCAGTATCGTTTTCGCGTCTAATTAACACCGCAGAATATACAATAAATGTTACAAGCAATGTGGCAATCAGTGATGATATCACTTTAACTGATATATTAAATACTTTCATTTTCTACTCCTTTGTTTTAAGTAAAAATATTCGTTTTGCTGACAAATAACACATCATTAGTTTTAGTAGGGGCGACCCTGTGTGG
>JAZRPX010000109.1:0-1316 GCA_045649445.1 Acutalibacteraceae bacterium
GTTTTCACAAATGACGAAGTAACATTAACTGCAAATACAAGTGGTGGTACAGGCACATTAAAATATGAGTGGACAGATGAAGATGGTTCAACAAATAAGTCAATTACATTAAGACTTAAAAAGACCACCAAACTCAAAGTAACTGTTACCGATGAACGCGGAATTAGTTGCACAAGCACAATCACAATTAAAGTTAGCAAAAGTCCTGCCGAACTTGTTTATGAACAATTTGTTTCATTAGAAGACCTTTTAAAAGATATTACTGAAGAAGATTTGACTTCTGGTCATGTTTATTATCTTATGAAGTCAGCGGTTGATGGTTATGAAGCATTAACTCAAGCAGAATTAGATGCATTTGATTCACTTGTTGAAAACAACGGCATGAAATCAATGTATAAAAAATATGTTGATTTGATTAAACAATCGGATGACTTTACTGCAAGGGTTAAAGCGGTTTACCTTGACTTTAAACCTGCATCAAAATCAGAAATTGATGCGCTTGATAAGGAAATGAAAGAACTTATTGAAAACGGTATTCCTGTTTCAACAAGTATTTCAGACCCAGAAACAGGTTTAATGGCCGAACTTAAATCTAAAGTTGCCGATACAAGAGCCGTTCAACAACAAGTTTTGAAATTAGTTCGCCAAATTCTTTCGCAAATGAGCGATGATGAATTAAAAGAATTTAAAGACCAAATGAAACAATACATGGGCGAACTTCCAGAACCTGCAAAACTTCCTGGATTCTTTACTTATCTTAAACAACTCTTTGCAGGCGAAGCAGAACTTGATTTCTGGACCTACATCAAAAGAGCATTTGAAAGCAAATCTGCCGCAGAACTTCGTGAGTTTAAAGATGCTTTGATTAACTTCTTGCAAAACCACGAAAACAAAGAAAAAATGATTTCTTACACTTGCGAAACTCTTAAAAAAGCATACCAAGAAAAGAATAATCATGATGTTCGAAATGCAACTTAGGCTTATAACGCACTCGATGTAAACGAAAAGAATATGGTTGCTCCTGCTGTTAAGAGTTTGTTAAACGCTCTTTATACAAAATTAACTGCAAATGTAAGCGAAGACGAATACCAAGCAGTTATTTTTGAAGAAAAAGTTGAAGATGCGCAAAGTTCGCCTACTATTGAAGGAATTTCGGCGTTAGAAACAGATTACAACAAACTTACAGATGCTCAAAAAGGCTTTGTTCAAAAAGAAACTTTAGAAAAATATGAAGCGTTGGTTGCAGATAAAAATGAAGCCCAAAAAATTGCTTCTAAATTAAGTGCAATTGATGGCAATTCTTTGAAAGCAATGTT
>JAZRPX010000110.1:0-7456 GCA_045649445.1 Acutalibacteraceae bacterium
AAAAATTAAGTCTAAAATCCCATTTTGTTGTATCAAGTTCTGTTCCATCAAACTCATCTGCCCAAACCAATTTCCATTCGCCTTCTGGCAAATATGATGGTTCGTGTCCTTTAACTTCAAATTTATTCATAATTTTTCTCCCTAAAAATAAAACTCTGTTTTTGCTGGTCTAATATCTGTTAATGCACCTGTATAGTGGCGCAAAGTGTGTGGCTTGTAAGCATGTTTTAAGCACTCTTCTTCGTTAATTTCAATGCCGAGCCCTGCTTTATTTGGAATTTTGATGTAACCGTCTTCGTACTCAAGTGATTCATTTGTAACATCTTTTCGCCAAGGGACATCTGAATACATAATTTCAAGAATACTGAAATTAGGACAGTTTGCAGCAAGTTGCAATGTAGCCGCATTTGCAACAGGACCTGATGGATTATGTGGCGCAAACGGAATATATCTACATTCTGCTTCTGCGGCAATTTTTTTAAGTTCCATTATGCCACCTGCGTGAGAAACATCAGGTTGAATATAATCTGCTGCGCCTTTATCAAACATATCTTTATAATCCCAACGAGTATAAAGGCGTTCGCCCGCAGAAATAGCAACCGGTGATCTATCTTTAACTTCTTTTAAAGCATCAAGATTGTCTGGTGGAACTGGCTCTTCAAAGAACATTGGTTTAAATTGTTCAAGTTCTTTTGCAATTTTTATTGCAGTTGGAACATTAAATCTGCCATGACCTTCAATAAGTAAATCAACCTCGTTACCAACTGCATCTCTTACAGCGCCAACACACTCAAGAGCAATATTAAGCTCTTTATTAGAAATTTCAAGATAATTTTTACCAAATGGATCCCACTTCATTGCAGTAACACCACGTTTTACCGCGATTTTTGCCTTTTCGGCAAACTCATCAGGAGTTTTAGCGCCTGCAAACCAACCATTAACATAGATTCTTACTTTATCGTTAACCTTGCCACCTAAAAGTTGATAAACTGGCACATTTAAATATTTACCTAAAATATCCCATAATGCCATTTCAACTGCTGAAAGCGCTGACATAAGCACAGGTCCACCACGCCAATAAGCGTCTCTGTAAATATTGTGAAAATGTTTCTCGATATCAAGAGGATTTTTACCAACTAAATATTCTTTTATGTGTTCTACCGCGCCAATCAAGGCCTTCTCTTTATATTCGAGAGTTGCCTCACCAACACCGTCAATTCCTTCATCTGTATAAACTTTTACGAATACCCAGTTTGTTCTAAAGCAATCAACTGTAAATGTTTTAATGTCTGTTACTTTCACTTTATCCCTGCTTTCTAAACTTTCTTAATATTGACATATCTTTAAATTTATTTTATAATAATTCTTAAACAAAAACTATCAATATTTTATCTATTTTATTAGATTTCTTAAAACAAAGGATTTTTATATGGACATTATTTTACCCCAAATTGTATCAATCGGCATTTACAACACTAAAAACGTTTTTAAAAATGTTACTATTACTAAAAACAGACGCGTTTGTATGTTTGAAATTGAACTTCCTATTGAAGATGGTGGAATATCATATATTGGAAACACAAGTGCTAAAATCAAAGAAGACCGCGTAATTATTGCAAAGCCAGAACAAATTCGCCACACAATGCTTCCTTTTAAATGCTATTACATTCATTGCATAGTTACAAAGGGAAGTTTGTTTGAGGCACTTATTAAAATGCCTAATTTTATTGATCTTGCCAAAAACAAAGATAAATGCGCTGACATTTTTAAAAAGATGATTAAATACTACAATTCAGGAATCCAAAGTGATGAAATAAAACTTCAAAGTTTGGTTTTAGAATTAATTAATTTGCTTATAAAAACCTCAAATCAACAGATTTTAATGCATAAGTTAAGCAATAATTACAATGTAGTTGAACAAGCGATTGAATATATAAAAAACAATCTCAGTTCAGATCTTTCGCTTGAAACACTTTCAAATCGGGCGTCTTTTAGTGCGGTGCATTTTCATAATTCCTTTAAAAAAGCAACGGGTAAAACCCTTCATAAATACGTTGAAGAACAACGAATAAAAAAAGCAATAAATTTATTGCTTACAACCAATATGACTTTAACTGAAATTGCTTTTGAATGTGGATTTTCTTCGCAAGCATATTTTAGTTTTGCTTTTAAGAGAAAAACCAATTTAACACCTAGAGATTACGTTAAACAAGCAATAGAAAAATACGGTACTGATGATATATAAAAAATCAGTCAAGGAATTAACCTTGACTGATTTTTATTTTTCTTTTCTTAACTTTTCAATTCTATCACGCAAGTATGCTGCATGTTCAAATTCAAGCATTTTAGCGGCAGATTTCATCTCGCGAGTGAGAGTTTCAATAAGTTTTTCTTTCTCTTTAGCAGACAACTTTGTTTTTTCTTCCGCTTTGGCGCTTTTTGAAATCTCAAGCACTTCTCTAACATCTTTAATAATAGTTTTTGGCGTTATATTATTTGCTTTGTTATAAGCCATTTGGATTTCTCTACGACGATTTGTTTCAGTTATCGCCGCTTCCATTGAACGAGTAACAGAATCGGCATACATAATAACCTCGCCTTCGGCGTTTCTTGCTGCTCTACCGATTGTTTGAACAAGCGATGTTTCGCTACGCAAGAAGCCCTCTTTATCGGCATCTAGTATTGCTACTAGCGATACTTCAGGAATATCAAGACCTTCTCTAAGCAAATTGATACCAACCAAAACATCAAATTCACCAAGACGCAAATCTCTTATAATTTGCATACGCTCAATTGTATCAATATCATAATGCATATATCTAACTTTTATATCAACGCTTTCTAAAAATTCAGTTAAATCTTCTGCTTGGCGTTTTGTAAGAGTTGTAACAAGCACTCGCTCTTTTCTTTCAACTCGTTTATTTATCTCGCTAACCAAATCATCAATTTGACCCTCGGTTGGCTTAACAGTAACAAGTGGGTCTAAAAGTCCTGTTGGACGAATAACCTGTTCGGCAATAACTGATGACCTTTCTTTTTCAAATTCACCAGGCGTTGCCGAAACAAACACTGCTTGATTAACCTTTTCATAAAACTCGTCAAAATTGAGCGGTCTATTATCATAAGCAGATGGCAAACGGAAGCCGAAATCAATCAAATTTTTCTTTCTTGCCTTATCGCCACCATACATTCCCCTTACTTGTGGCAAGGTTACATGCGATTCATCAACAAGCAACAAATAATCATCAGGAAAATAATCCATCAAAGTATATGGCGTTGAGCCGGCAGGTCTGCCTGATAACACGCGCGAATAGTTTTCAATACCTTTGCAAATGCCGATTTCTTGAAGCATTTCAACATCATACTCTGTTCGCTGACGAATTCTTTGCGCTTCAATAAATTGGTCGTTTTTATTGAAAAACTCAACTCGCTCCCACATTTCACGCTCAATTTCATCTGTTGCGGCTTTCATTCGCTCAAAAGGAATGATATAGTGAGATGCAGGGAAAATTGCAACATGTTGCAAAACATTAAGAATTTCACCTGTTAATGGTTTAAACTCTGAAATTCTATCAATTTCATCTCCAAAAAACTCAACTCTAACTGCGTTTTCATTTGATGCAGCAGGAAAGATTTCTACAACATCTCCACGCACTCTAAATTTATTACGAATGAAATTTATATCATTTCTTTCATACTGCAAATCAACAAGTTTGCGAAGCAACGCATCGCGCTCCATTATCATTCCAGGACGCAAAGAAATTACCATACTTCGATAATCAATCGGCGCGCCAAGAGAATAAATGCAAGAAACCGACGCAACTATAATAACATCTTCTCGTTCTGAAAGCGCAGCTGTTGCAGAGTGACGAAGTTTATCAATTTCATCATTTATTGATGAATCTTTTTCAATATAAGTATCGGTGTTAGGAATATATGCTTCAGGTTGATAATAATCATAATAAGATACAAAATATTCAACTGCATTATTAGGAAAAAATTCTTTGAACTCAGAGCAAAGTTGAGCAGCGAGTGTTTTATTATGCGCCAAAACAAGCGTAGGTTTATTAACCTGCGCTATTATATTTGCCATTGTAAAAGTTTTACCACTACCTGTAACACCCAAAAGTGTTTGCTCTTTTGCGCCAGATTTAATTGATTTTACAAGGGCTTCTATCGCTTGAGGTTGATCACCGGTTGGCTGATATTTTGACACTAAATCAAACTTACTCGTTTTACTCACCTTCTCTTATAAGTTATTTTTATTATTATACCACAAAACTACAAATAAGTAAATGATTTATTCACAAAACAAAAGAAAAAAGCAACCTATTTTGGTTGCTTCTTATTCTTCAAATATGTGTTTATACTGGTTCATACTTGCCATTGACGAATACTCACCATGAGACAAAATAATATGATCAAGCACTTTAACTTGAATTACATTTAAACAATTGATAACTGCTTTTGTTGCAATGAAATCATCGCCTGACGGAAAAGAGTTTCCGCTTGGATGATTATGCACAAGAACTACGCTACTTGCATCATATTTTATACAAAGTTCATATAACTTTCTTATATTAATTTCTGAAGAATTTGTTATTCCATCACTGAAAAATTCATGGCCTAAAAACTTATTAGCGCTTGAAAGAAATAATATTGATACAACTTCTTTTGTTTTACCTATATATAAAGGCGCTAAATAATCATAAATTTGTTTACAATTAGTAAACTTTTTAACTTTATTAATTTTCTTACTTTCAAGATAACAAGAGCAAAACTGCGGAATTGATTTTATAACAAAAGCTGCTTTTTCTGAAATGCCTTCAATACTCATTAATTGCTCTTTTTCTGCTTCTAAAACAAACGCAAGACAACCAAAACGCTCTATAAGCTTATGAGCGATTTCATTAGTGTTTTTTCTTGGAATAGCTAAAAACAAAATAAGCTCTAAAACCTCGTGTTCGGCTAAAGAGTTCATTCCGTTTTTTATAACCTTTTGTCTTAATCTTTCTCTATGTCCTTGATGAGAATTTTTGCTTCGTTTATTTTCTTCCATTTTTTACATCCTGCATCTGTGATTATGTGAATTAAATATACCATTTTAAAAGGGTTTTGTCAACTTTTTAAAAATCAAATTTTTTCTATGAATTTATATAGATTTTTATGTAAAAATATTTTTAAGTAATTTTTGAAATAAAAGGAGAAGAAAAATATGAAAAAACACCCTTTTTTCTTTTTATTTGCATTGATTATATTAATATTTGCTATTCTAACGCCAAATATTATGTATAATAACTTGCCAAAAGTAAACTATATCAAAGCAAATAAGCAAACAGCAATAAAAACTGTTACTGTTAACGGTAAAATCAATGCTGAAAATGAATATAACCAATTTGCTCAATCACCTATTTACATTGATAAGATTCTTGTTAGCGAAGGTGAAAAAGTAACTGAAGGTGATAAACTTTTTAAAGTGACTTCGCAAACTGGGGAATATATCACATCAAAGTTTGATGGAACTATCAACAAAATTTTAGTTAAATCAAAAAGTTTTTACGAGCAAAATACTCCGCTTATCAACATCATTGACACAAGCAATCTTTTTGCAAATTTGCTTATTGGCGAGAATGTTTTTCAAAAGATAAAAATCGGGCAAAGTTTAAATTTAACAGGCAACGCTTTTGCTAAATGTTATAAAGCAACCATTACAAAGATTGGCGCATCTGCTACTGACAACAATAGCATCGGCACTTTTATTGAAGCAAAGGCAAAGATTGAAAATCCTGATGAAAAATTAAAGCCAGGATTTAATATTAAAGCAAAAATCATAACTAAAACGCTTAAAGATGTTATAATTTTGCCTTCTAATGTTATTTCGCAAGATAACAAAGGTGAATTTGTTTATAAACTTAATCAAAACAAAGCTAAAAAGGTTTATGTAAAAACTGATGATATAACTCACAAAGGTACTATTATAAAAAGTGGAATTAAGCAAGATGAATATATTATTTCTAACCCTCAAGATATACAAAAAGACAATTCATATATTTCGCTAAAAGGAGATTAAAATGTTTGATTCTGTTTTGCTTTCATTCAGAAACATTTTTAGAAAAGGTCTTCGAACCACGATAACTATATTAGGCGTTGCAGTGGGTGTTGCTTCTGTTTTGCTCATAAGCACAATTAGCGATATTGGCATTAAAACTGTTGAAAACGAACTTGATTCATTAGGAATCAACGGCATTTCAATAACACCTCAAAAAGCAACTATAACGGATAGTGATTTAGCGCTTATAAAATCACAAAAAGGTGTAAAAGTTGCCATGCCGATGCTAACGCTACAATCAAAACTTATTCAGAATGACATTGAAAAAGAAATAATGATTTGGGGGGTTGATGAAAACGCAAAAGAGGTTGTTGCTTTTGATGTTTTATACGGCAGGAGTTTAACTAAACAAGATATAAATGAAAAGAAAAACATTTGTCTTATTGATGCATCGGTGGCAAAGGCGGTTTTTGGCAGAGAAAATGTTATTGGCAAGAAAATAAATCTTAATATGAAAAACTATTATGAAAAATTTTTGATTGTTGGCGTAACATCATCTGAAAGTGGAATCTTACAAAATATTATGGGAAATATTGTGCCTTCATTTTGCTATATTCCCTACAGTTGTTTTTCACAGTCACTAGGCACGGAAAATTTCTATCAGGTTGCAGTTAAATTAAATTCGGAAGATTTATCAAAAACTGTTTCTAAAAACATTAAACTCTTGTTGGATAATGAAAAAGGCACCAAAAACAGTGTTAAAACAGGCGATTTGGCATCTGGCAGAGAAACGCTTACTGGTCTTTTTGACACAGTTGCATCTGTGTTTTTTATTGTCGGCATTATCACGCTTTTGGTTTCAGGACTTGGCATTATGACGGTTATGCTTGTATCTGTTAATGAGCGCACGCGAGAGATTGGCATAAAAAAAGCAATCGGCGCAAACTTTTCTAACATTTTAGCCGAGTTTTTGTTTGAAGCGTTGACTATTTGCGCTATTGGAAGTATAATTGGAATTGTTATAAGCATTGCGATAATTTTTATCGGCTCGCTTATTTTAAACATTGATTTTAGCATTAAAATTTCTACTATTATTTTAGCATTTTTATCGGCTATTGGAGTTGGCGCTTGTTTTGGGCTTTACCCTGCTGTAAAGGCAGCTAAAATGAGAGTTGTTGACGCATTAAGGGAGTGAGAAAATGATAATTTTAGGCGATGAAAGATTTAAAAAATATTTTAGCGATGTTGTTGTTTTAGAAAAAAATAACGATTTGCCAAGCCCTGTTTGCTCACACCCTGATATGAACATTTTAAAAATTGATAACACGATATTTTTACCCAAAAATCATTATCTTGCGCCGATTTTTACACAAAAAGGTTTTAATGTAAAATATATCAATGAAACAC
>JAZRPX010000111.1:0-3066 GCA_045649445.1 Acutalibacteraceae bacterium
ATAAAAATAATTTATTTTATATTCATTATAATATAATTTTGTACTAAAATCAACCGAAAGAATTAATATTTTACAAAAAACAATTAAAATTATACTCGCAAAAAACAATTAATTGATTTATAATGTTAATAGTTTAACAATTCAGTTGTTAAAATAATTTGAAAGGAATATAAAATAATGAAAACTAAAACTCTTCGTCCTTTTGGTTTTAGGGACAAAATTGGTTACATGTTTGGAGATTTTGGTAATGATTTCACCTTTATTCTTTCAACAATGTTACTTATGAAATTTTATACTGATGTAATGGGGGTTAGCGCAGGCATTGTTGGTACTATTATGATGATTGCGCGTTTTGTTGACGCTGTTACTGATGTAACAATGGGTAGAATTTGCGATAGAAGCAGAGTTACTGAACAAGGCAAATTCAAACCATGGATTGCAAGAATGTGTGTTCCGGTTGCAATTGCGTCATTCTTGATGTATCTTTCTCCTTTAAGTAAAGTGCTTTCAGGTGGTTGGATGGTTGCTTATCTTGCTCTTACATATATTTTATGGGGCTCGATTTTCTACACATCTATCAACATCCCTTACGGTTCAATGGCATCGGCAATATCTGCTGACCCAGGTGACAGACAATCACTTTCAACATTCAGAACTATGGGTGGCATGTTCGCTGGTTTAGTTATTGGACTCATATTACCACTTGTAGCTTATGATAAAATACCTGTAAGAGATAAATCCGGTGAATTGCTTTATTCAGGTGGAAAACTTGTAACTCAAGATGTTCTTAACGGAAATAAATCTATGATTGCTGCAGCTGTCTTTTCTGTTTTTGCAATTATTTGTTATATACTTTGTTATAATCTTGTTACAGAACGTGTTCAGCCTAAATCAGAAGGGGATTCTTTCCAGAACAATTCTGTACTTAATATGATTAAAAACGCTGTTACAAATAGAGCGTTACTTTCAATCATTGTAGCTTCAATTGTAATGCTTTTAGCTCAACTTACAATGCAAAACATGGCTGCTTATATTTTTCCAGATTACTTCAATCAAGCAAAATTACAAGTTGCATCAATGGGTTGTATGATGATTGGTATGGCAATTGCTGCAGTTGTTGCAAAACCACTTGCTACTAAATTTGGTAAAGCTGAAGTTTCAATTGTTTCTAACTTGTTTGCTGCTTTGATTTGTGGTGTATTATTCTTTATCCACACAACAAATGTTTGGGTTTATATCGCTTTACAGGCACTTTGTTGGCTTGGTCTTGGTGTATTCTCGATGGTTTCTTGGGCTCTCATTACTGATGTAATTGACTATTCAGAACTTAAAAACGGTGTTCGCGAAGACGGATCTGTATATGCTGTTTATTCATTTGCTCGTAAACTTGGTCAAGCGCTCGCAGCTGGTGTTTCGGGTTACTTGCTTGAAGCAATTGGTTATGTTGTTGCTAAAGAAGGCGAAACTGTAATTCAATCTCAAGCTGTTAAAGACGGCATTTATGACATTTCAACAATTGTTCCTGCAATAGGATTTTTATTGCTTGGTCTTGTTCTTTGGTTCTGGTATCCATTGCACAAAAAACAAGTTGATGAAAATGTTGCTACGTTAAAAGAAAAACATTCACAAGAGGCATAATAATTTTATAAAACGCCTGACAATTTTTTGTTAGGCGTTTTAATTAATAAATGGAGGTTTATTTTAAATGAGACAAATCTATAATATTAATGAAAAATGGCTATTTTCTAAAGTGTTTGATACTATTCCAACTTCATTACCTGAAGATTGGGAAAACATAGACTTACCACATTCTTGGAATAGTGTAGATGGTCAAGATGGCGGCAACGATTATCATAGAGGTACTTGTTGCTATGTTAAAAAAATTGAAAAAGCAGAATTGCCAAAAGCAGATAGATATTATCTTGAAATTAAAGGTGCAAACTCTTCTGCAGATGTTTATGTAAATGGCAAAAACCTTGCTCATCATGATGGTGGTTATTCAACATGGAGAGTTGATGTCACTGATGAATTATTAGATGAAACTGTTATTTCAATCACTGTTGACAATTCAGCTAATGAAGTTGTTTACCCACAAATGGCTGACTTTACATTTTATGGTGGTCTTTACAGAGATGTTAATATTGTTTGTGTAAGTGAATCACATTTTGATCTTGATTATTACGGTGGTCCTGGTATTAAGGTTACACCTGTTGTTGATGGCGAAGATGCTAATGTTGAGGTTGAAGTTTATTTAACAAATAAAAAAGACAAACAAAAAATCAAATATACAGTTTACGATAAAGATTGCAAACCATTACAAGAAATTATTTCCGAAGAAACAAAAGTTGAATTTAAAATTGAAAATGTTCATTTATGGCATGGCAGACGTGATCCATACTTATATTGTGTAGAAGCTGAACTTGTTGAAAACGAAGAAGTTTTAGATGATGTTTGCACACGATTTGGTTGTCGTTCATTTAAAATTGACCCTGATAATGGTTTCATTCTTAATGGTGAAGAATATCCACTTCGCGGTGTTTCACGACATCAAGATAAATGGGGTAAAGGTAATGCTTTATCAAAAGAAGATCATGAAGAAGATATTGATTTAATTTGTGAAGTTGGTGCAACAACAATCCGTTTAGCTCATTATCAACACGATCAATATTTCTACGATCTTTGTGATGAAAAAGGTTTGGTTATTTGGGCTGAAATTCCTTATATATCAAAACATATGCCAACAGGACGTGAAAACACAATTTCACAAATGAAAGAACTCGTAACTCAAAACTACAACCACCCTTCAATTGTTGTTTGGGGTCTTTCAAATGAAATTACAATGCAAGGTGAAAACGATCCTGACTTGCTTGAAAACCATAGAATTCTTAATGATTTAGTTCATAAAATGGATAAAACCCGTTTAACAACTATCGCAGCAGTTTCTATGTGTAAAATGGACGCTAAATATCTTCAAATCCCTGATGTTGTTTCATATAACCATTATTTTGGATGGTATGGTGGAGAAACATCAATGAACGGTCCTTGGTTTGATAAATTCCACGAAAC
>JAZRPX010000112.1:0-8998 GCA_045649445.1 Acutalibacteraceae bacterium
AATCACATTTACTTAAATTTAAATCATCTAAAACTTCATCAACGCTACCATCTAATTGAGCAAATTGAAGCATTGATTCATCAATATCACAAGCAAAAATAGTGTGACCCGATCTTTTGTACGCTTTAGCCATAGAACCACCTATAAGCCCTAAGCCAACAATGCCAATATTCATTATTTAATTGCCTCTCTGACTTTTAATATCTTTTTAGCAACTACATCAAATTGTGCAGGTGTTAAAGATTGGGCGCCGTCACAAAGAGCATGAACCGGATCGTTATGAACTTCAATCATAATTCCATCTGCTCCACAAGCAGCAGCTGCTAAAGCCATCGGTTCAACCATCCAACTAATACCTGTTGCGTGAGATGGATCAACAACAACCGGTAAATGTGTTAAAGATTTTAGCATTGGAACTGCAGACAAATCAAGAGTATTTCTTGTAGTAGTTTCATAAGTTCTAATTCCGCGCTCACAAAGAACAATATTTTCGTTTCCTTCTGACATGATATATTCTGCACTCATCAAAAACTCTTTTATTGTATTTGCGAGTCCTCTTTTCAAAAGAATAGGTTTTTTAGTTTTGCCGAGCTCTTTCAAAAGGTCAAAATTCTGCATATTTCTTGCGCCAACTTGGATGAAATCAACATCTTCAAACAAATCAATGTGATTAACATTCATAATTTCAGTTACAATAGGCAACCCGGTTTCTTTTCTTGCCTCTTTTAATAAATCTATACCCTCTCCTCTAAGCCCTTGGAAATCATAAGGAGAAGTTCTTGGTTTAAAAGCGCCACCTCTAAGAAGATTAGCGCCTGAACACTTAACTTTTTCAGCAATATCTATAATTTGAACTTTTGATTCAACAGAACAAGGACCAGCAATAAGAGCAAAATTACCATCACCAATTTTTACACCTTTTACATCAATAACAGAGTTTTCAGGATGGAATTTTCTGTTACATTTTTTAAAAGGTTCTGAAACTCGTTTTACTGATTCAACAATCTCTAAACTTTGAACAAGTTCAATGTCAACTCTACCAGTGTCTCCAATCAACCCTAATACTGTATATTCATCACCTTTTGAAATATGTACATCAATATTTTGGTTTTTAAGCCAAGATATAAGATGATTCATTTGTTCTTCAGTTGTTCCAGGTTTTAATACTGTAATCATAACTTTCTCCTTTACAAAACAAAAAACCTACACAGTTGCGACTGTGTAGGAAAATTTTAATTTAGTTTATACAGAAAACTTCATTAAACTTTTTTACAACACAAATCGCTACTACTTTCGTTAAAAAAGTAATAGTTAAAAAAGTAAAAGTATGAAGTTGTGTAAGCATTTGATTTAATCATTTTTAACTTACCTCTTCTGTTTAATTTACTGTATTATAGCACTATGATAAAGTGTTGTCAAGGATTTTTAAATATTTTTTTAATAACAATTGAAGTTTTTTAATGTTTATGTTAAAATATTCAAAAAGGATGATAACATGAAAAAGAATTATAAAAAGTTTAGTATAATTATTTCTATAATTATTATAGCATCATTTGTTACTGCAGGTATTTTTTGCAAATTAAATCAACCTTTATCTACAGTTAACACAAATGCGCAAATTACAAATACAACCAAAACAACCACAACAATTAAAAAAACTGAAACAACAATAAAAATCGGTAATGTTGGTGACATATTAATTCACTCGCCTATTTTTAGATCGGCTTATAATTCAGAAAACAATACATATGACTTTAATGATATTTTTAAATATGTAAAAAATATTTATTCTAGTTTTGATTATATGGTTGCTGATTTAGAACAACCTATTGCCGGAGAGAAATTTGGATATTCCGGTTTTCCTCTGTTTAATGCGCCCGACAGCATTGTTGATGCATTAAAAAATAACGGTGTTGATATGCTATTAACCGCCAATAATCACAGTTATGATCAAGGCAAGCAAGGTTTCTATAATACAATTTCAACTTTAAAGCAAAAAAACATAGATTTTATAGGAACAAGAGATAATAATGATAAGCCGTATCTCGTTAAGGACTTAAAAGGAATTAAAGTTGGCTTTATCAATTATACTTATGAAACCCAAAAGCTATCTAACACAAAATACATAAATGGCATTCCGATGGACAGTGAAACAGCCCCACTTATCAATTCTTTTGATTATAATAATCTTGATGCATTTTATAAAGATATAAATAATAAAATGAACTTAATGTATAATGATGGTGCTGAAATAATTATTGCATATTTGCATTGGGGCACTGAATATTCAATTAGCGCAAACGATTATCAAAAAAAGATTGCTCAAAAACTTTGTAATTTAGGCGTTGATGCGATAATCGGCGGACATACTCATTGTTTAGAGCCAATTGATTTAATTAGTTCTTCGACTTCTGGTAAACAAACTCCAATTATTTATTCAACTGGTAATCAGCTCTCTAATCAAAGAAAAGAAACAATTAGTCATTTCAGTTATGATGCTCCATATTGCGAAGATGGAGTCATTTATGGCATAGAAATAACTAAAAAAACAAATGGTGAAGTAGTAATTTCTGATGTTAATTATACTGCAACTTGGTGTAATTTATTTGGTTCAAATTATTATATTTTACCACTTGATAACAATGGTAACTTCAAAACTAATTTTTCATCTTTCGGCAGAACTCAAGAAATGATTAATTCATTAAACAGAAGCAAAGGTTTGTTTGATGATGGTTTAAATAAAATAAAAACACAATATAAAAAGATTGATTTAAGAAAGTAGGAATATAATAAATGCATAATTTGATTTTTGATTTTTCAGGGTTGATTTTTAAATCAATATTATTAGTAACTTTTATAGCGTCTTTAATATCATTTATGCTAAACTTCTTTTTCAAAAAATGCGATAAATGGTTAAAATTGAGTTCAATTATTTCGAACCTATTAATAATATCATTTGTTCCATTGTATTATATTATGTTCGATTATTTGAAAAATACATATCTTATCAATTTTTCATCGACCTACGTTTTCACAATAATAAATATCATATTTGTATTAACAACAATCACATTAACTTTGATAAGCTATTCTTTTAAAAGTAAATTCAAGTTAATAAGAATCATTGAAATTAGTTCACTGCTTATCTTTATAATAACGACAGTTAGTATGTTTATTTCACAATATAGTGATAAATCTTTTATATTATTAAATTTTATTACATTATTATTTAGCGAATATTTTATCGTAAATTCAAATGAAGAACTAAAAAATAAAACATCAAAAATAATTTTCTTAACAACCAACATACTAATTTCAATGATTTTAATAATTTGTTTATTATCTTTAATTATTAAAATATCATTTAAGTTTGACTTAACTTTAGCATTAATCGGCTTATTTGTGTTAATAATCGCTTTAATTCCATTATTAACTGCATATAAAACACTTAAAAAGGAAAAAAATAATGACTAAAATTGCTGTAATTGGTGGTGGCGCTTCAGGTTTATTTGCTGCAATATCAGCTTTAGAGAGTGGTAAAGAAACAAGCGTGACCATATTTGAAAGAATGAATAGAGTTGGCAAAAAAATTCTTGCAACTGGTAATGGAAGATGTAATATCACTAATGAATTTGCTTGTGAACTTGATGAAAATGGTTTGCTAAAATATTTTCATGGGGAAGATTCTAAATTCGCTAACTATTCACTTTTAAAATTCACTCAAAACGACTTGATTGACTATCTTTCTAAGAATGGTCTTGTTTTACGCAAAGAAAACGATAAGTATTTTCCCTTCTCTGAACAAGCAGGTACTATTTTAGATTTTCTGAGACTAAAATGTGAAATGCTTGGCGTAAAATTTGTTGTTGATACTGAAATTACTGATATAAAACAAAATAAAAATATTTTTTTAATAAACGATGATAACTTTGATAAGGTTATCATTGCTTGTGGCGGCAAATCAAGTCCTCATTTAGGTTCAAACGGAAGTGGTTATTCGTTGCTTAAAAAATTCGGTCATAAAACAACTAAACTCTTCCCTGCTATTACACAAATTAAAACAGATACTGAATTTGTCAAGCAATTAAAAGGCATTAAAGCAGATGCTAATTGCAGTATTTTTGTAAATAATGAATTAAAAAGACAAGAGTTTGGACAAGTTTTATTTGCTGATTACGGTTTATCTGGTCCACCAATTTTTCAACTTTCAAGAATAGCAGCTATGAATTACGAAAAAAATTGTTTCGTAACACTTGATTTTATGGTTGATAAAAGTGAAAATGAAATTATTGATTTGATCAAATCAACTATTGATAGTCCATATACTTATCCTCTTACGACAGAAAACCTCTTATCTTTAGTATTAAATAAAAGATTAGGTCAAATTATAGTTAAATACTGTGGATATAAACTTAATATGGATGTTTATGATTTAAACGAAAATGATATTATAAAAATTGCAAAGGCAATGAAATCTTTTGAATTAAAGGTTACCGGTGTTAACGGATTTCAAAACGCGCAAGTAACTGTAGGTGGAATTGAAACAAAAGATTTTAATAATGAAACTATGGAATCAAAACTAAAAAAAGGCGTATTCGCTTGTGGTGAAGTTTTAGATATTGATGGCGATTGTGGCGGATTTAACTTACAATGGGCATTTTCATCTGGGTTCGTTGCAGGAAATAGCGCCGTAGGTAATATGCTATGATAAAAGTAAATAACATTAAATTGCAACTTGATTATGAAAAAACAGATATTGTTAATAGCATTGCAAAAAAACTAAAAATCGAAAGTAAACATATTAAGTCTTATTCAATTTTAAAAAAATCATTAGATGCTAGAAAAAAACATGATATTAAATACACTTTTTCTTTTAAAGTAGAACTTTTAATTAATGAAAACAAAATAATAAAAAAGTTCAAAGAAAATGAAGTTTCTAGATTTATAGAAGAAAGTTACCAATTTTACAAATGTGAAAAACAAATAACTCCATTAATCGTCGGTAGTGGGCCTGCCGGATTGTTTTGCGCCTATATTTTAATAAAATCAGGATTAAAACCAATTATTGTTGAACGTGGCGAAAAAATTGAAGACAGGGTTAAATCTGTTGAAAAATTCTTTAGCGATGGAGTTTTAAATCCAGAATCAAATATTCAGTTTGGTGAAGGTGGCGCAGGAACTTTTTCCGACGGAAAACTAAATACTGGCATTTCTGATAAACGAATTAAATTAGTTTTAAAAACATTCGTTAAATTTGGTGCTCCAGAAGAAATACTTTATGAACAAAAACCACACATAGGAACTGATGTTTTAAGAATTGTTGTTACTAATATGAGGAATTATATTATTAACAATGGAGGTAAATTTTTATTTTCAACAAAGTTTGTTGATTTTGAAACAAAAGACAACAAAGTTGTTTCAGCAATTGTTGAATTAAATAATAAAACAAACTCAATTATATGTGATAAAATTGTTTTAGCAATTGGTCATAGTTCTAGAGATACTTTTTATAAATTATATAAAAAAGGCCTTGAAATCAAACAAAAACCTTTTGCTGTTGGCGTTAGAATTGAACACAAACAAGAATTGATAAATAAAATTCAATACGGTGAAAATTACAACAATAAAAATTTACCTGTTGCCGATTACAAAACATTTGTACATTTAAACAACGGAAGAACTGTTTACTCGTTCTGCATGTGTCCTGGAGGTCATGTTGTTGCAGCTGCAAGTGAAAACGGAATGATAGCTACAAATGGAATGAGCAACTACAAACGTGATGGTGAAAATGCTAATAGTGCTATTTTGGTAAATGTTACTCCAGATGATTTTGGTTCTTCTCACCCACTTGCAGGTATTGAATTTCAAAGAAATATCGAGCGAAAAGCATATGAAATTTCAAAATCATACAAAGCGCCTGCTCAAACTGTTGAAAGTTTTCTTTTTAACGGAGAAAATAAAATTAAATCGGTAAAACCAACATATAAACCTTATATTATTTTAACTGAATTAACTAATGTTTTTCCTAAATTTATTTGTGATTCCTTAAAAGAAGGTTTAATTTTAATCAACAAAAAAATAAATGGTTTTGCTTGCAAAGACTCATTGTTAATTGCACCTGAAACAAGAAGTTCGTCGCCTGTTAAAATCGTTAGAAACGATGATTTATGTGCTAATATTGATGGTTTATATCCTTGTGGTGAAGGCGCAGGATATGCAGGCGGAATCACTTCTGCAGCAGTTGATGGCATAAAAGTTGCGGAAAAGATTATAGAAAGAAGTTGAAATTATGACCACTTTTCAAAAAATGCATTCTGGAAAAATTTATAATCCTTATGATAAAGACATATTCAATGAACAAATAGCGTGTCTTGATAAACTGTACGATTTTAACTTAACTCGTCCTACTCAGCTAGAAAAACGCAATGAATTATTAAAAGATATGTTTGCTGATATAGGAGATAATTGTTATATTGAACCGCCATTTCACGCAAACTTTGGCGGTAAACACATTCATTTTGGTAACAATGTTTATGCAAACTTCAATCTAACTTGCGTTGATGACACACATATTTATGTAGGCGATTCTACAATGTTTGGACCTAATGTTACATTAGCGACAGGAACTCATCCTATTTTACCAGAACTAAGAGAAAAAGGTTATCAGTTTAATATGCCTATACATATCGGTAAAAATTGTTGGATAGGTGCCGGCGCTATTGTGCTTCCAGGTGTTTCTATTGGCGATAACTCTGTAATCGGCGCAGGAAGCGTTGTTACTAAAGATATACCTGAAAATGTTGTGGCGATTGGAAACCCTTGCAAAATCTTGAGAAAAATCAATGAAAAAGATAAAGAATACTATTATAAAAACCTAAAGATTAACTGGGTTGAATTAAATAAAGATTAAACAAAATAAGCTCTTATGATTTTAAATCATAAGAGCTTTTAATTTTAATAAATCCCACTTACATATTTTCCACACTTCAAAAACTTTTTAGTGTTAGCATATGGTGTGAAGCAGTAATACCAGTTTCCATCATTACCATAGTTACCTGTTTCTACAACATAATATTTACCGTTTTTTAATTTCACTTGTCCCCAAAAATGTTGCCAACAATTTTCGGTAGAATAACCACGATATCCTTGAAGAAGTTTAGCATTATCAAATCCTAGTTTATTAAGATAAGCAATCATAGCGCCATTATATTGAACACACTGCCCTAACCTCTTATTAAACACCGCATCAACATAACTGCTATTTGAAATTTTAGCCCAATCATCGCTTGAACTTGCATATTTTACTTTTTTATGAATAAACTGCAAAGTATAATAAGATTTATAATAAGGCGACATATCGTTAGTTAAATAATTCTTTTCAAAATTATTTAAAATCTTTAAATCTTTTTCAGAAATTGTATTTATATTTTGAAGTTTAGCTTTCTTGCCTTGAACATTAGTTGTTTTAAAAGATGATTTTGGCAAACGAACAGAGCCATTAACAATTGCCTGTGTATCACTAGCACAAACAGAATTACTTGATAAAATATACTCTTTTTTCTTCTTTTTCAATTTTTTATATGCTTTGATATAAAAATAATAATTTGATTTAAAAGGAGTAATTTCCGAATGATTATATGTAGTAATTACTGGATCTTTTATATCATAAACAAATTCAAAATCAAAATTGTTTTGTGAAAAATAAATCTCATAGCCATCTGCATCATCAACTTTTTGCCAATTAAGATCAACACTCTTTTTATGAGCTGAAGCATATAAATTTACGCCATAAAAAACAGTAACAACATTTGATTTTTTGCTAAATTTTCTTTTTCCGTTTACATATTTAAAAGCTTTAATTGAGTAATAACATGCAACATCGTCTAATGGTTCATAATCAACATAATTATTTGTGTTACCATCAAACCTTGCGATTTTTTTCCATTTTTCTCTATCAAAACTTCTAGAAACAGAATATCCACTTGCATCTTCGCTAGCGCTCCAACTCAGAACAACGCAATTCCTTCCTTCTAATGCAACTAAATTACTTGGCTTTTTCGGTGCCTTTGCAACACCAGTAGTAGAAGTTGTAGGTATCGTTGTAGTAGTCGTAATGGAATTAACTTTAGAAGTGCTAATAATCGATGTTGTAGTTGTATTATTATTCTTTTTTGCGAATACATTAGTTGGACAATAAATACTTAAAACTAATATAAACGACATTAAAAAAGATAATGTTTTTTTCATAAATCTTTCTCCGTCATTTTGGTTACATTTTTGTTACTTTTTAATTATACATTAAATCGCACTAATTGTCAAGAAACAAATATATCCATCATTAAAAGACAAAAAAGCACCTAAAAAGGTGCTTTTTTTATTAGTTAAAATATTCAACTGCTGATTTAAATAATCCCATATCATAATTTCCATCAACATTCTTATAAAGGCCGTATCCTGTTCTTTCGGAGTGACCCATTTTACCAAACACTCTACCATCAGGTGAACAAATACCTTCGATAGCAAAATCAGAGCCATTTGGATTGAATGCTATATCATTAGTTGGGTTGCCTTGTAAGTCAACATATTGAGTTATAACCTGACCATTATCAATCAATTGTTTAATAAGTTTTTCATCAGCGATAAATCTACCCTCACCATGAGAAATTGGCACAGTATAGATTTCATCAACCTTGGTGTTTTTAAGCCAAGGTGATTTATTTGATGCAACTCTTGTTCTAACAAGTTTAGATTGGTGTCTATTAATTGTATTAAAGGTAAGAGTTGGACAATTTTGATCAGTATCAATAATCTTACCATAAGGAACAAGGCCTAGCTTAATGAGTGCTTGGAAACCATTACAAATACCACCCATGAGACCATCTCTATTTTCAAGTAAATCAGCAACTTGTTCTTTAATAGCTTCATTTCTAAAGAACGCAGTGATAAATTTACCAGAACCATCAGGTTCATCGCCACCTGAGAAACCACCAGGAATAAA
>JAZRPX010000113.1:0-13689 GCA_045649445.1 Acutalibacteraceae bacterium
TAATTCCAATAACTGCGTTGTAAAAAATAAGCTTCTGCTTAAATTTGTAGCATCAACTATATTTATAATAACATCAGGATTTTCGTTTTTGATATATTCACTTGTTATGCCTTCTTCTGATGTAAACGGTGACATAGAATAAGCGCCTGGTAAATCAACAACAAAAACATCTTGTGTTTTACAGAGCGTTTTTTTAACTTGCGCTTCATTTTTATCAACAGTTACACCTGCCCAGTTACCTGTTGTTTCATTTTTACCTGTGAGCGCATTATACATAGTTGTTTTGCCACTATTAGGATTTCCTGCTAATGCAATTTTCATATTTTTTCCCTTTCGTTATATCTCAATTGCTTTTGCTAACTGATTATCAATATTATATCTGCCATCTTTGATAGAAACAATACATCCACCCTTTAACTGCCTGATAACAGTTATCGGCTCGCCTGAATAACACCCAAGCGAAAACAAAAACGTATTTAATTCTTCATCATCTATATTAACTGCCTTTATAATATATTCTTTTCCTGCAGACGCTTGCTTTAAATTCATATTAATTCTCCGTTATACAAAACCCAGTTAGCCACCGCTAACTTAAAGGCATAAATTTTAGTTAGCCACTGCTAACTCTTATAACATTATACACTGTTTTTTGATTTTGTCAAGACTTTTTCGGCTTTTTTCAAGAAAAAACTTCCTTATTTAATCTTATAATTGATTTTTTCAAATTATTATGTTATTCTAATAATATAAATATTTTTGGAGTTGTAATTGTAATGAGTTTAAAACCATCTGGTGAAATGTATCTTGAAACAATATATTTATTAAGCCAAGAAAAAGGAACTGTGCGCTCTATAGATATTGCTAGCCATATGAACTATTCAAAGCCAAGTATAAGCCGTGCAGTTTCTAGATTAAAAGAAGATAATTACATCACAGTTGATAAAAACGGATATATTGAATTAACTAAGAGCGGTCTTTTAATAGCGCAAAAAATTTACGAACGTCACACGGTTTTGAGTAATGTTTTAATCCGTCTTGGGGTTGACGAGGAAACAGCTTTAGAAGACGCTTGTAAAATAGAACATGTTATTAGCGATAAATCATTTGAAACATTAAAAAAACATCTTGAAAACATATAAAATGGGCGACCAAAGAGTCGCCCATTTGTTTTTATAAATATTTTTCTTGATTCTTTTTAGATTTTAAAAGTTCCATTGCATTTTTAACTGCTTTTTCAAGATACATATGCTTTTCAAGTTGCATTTCGATTTGCTTTTTAAAAGGAGTATCTGATAAAAGCGCAGTACACAAAATAGAATAAACAACTGTTGCGCCGACTGTTTGCTCGCCTGCTGTAAACCCGAGATTAAGAAGTTCAAAATATTTTGAAACATGGCGTTTATTGCCCTCTTGCATTACATTGTTGATTTCTTCAACACCATAATTTCTAAAGAAATCATCATATAAAAACTCGCCATATTCTAAAATGTTTTGTTTATACGCTTCTTTATGCGCTGGGAAAACTGCTAAAAATCTTGCAGCGAAACTTTCGATATCAACTGTATCGGCTTTTTTCTTTTTAGAAGGCATTTCAACCTTTTTAACACCTGTTACAGTTGCTTTAGCGCCGATATTTTCAAGCGCTGTATCAACAAAATCATTCTTAATGCTCTGCTTATCTCTATCAGTTGCATCTTCGCCCATAAGCCAAGAAGAAAGTTCTTTAAATTCAACGCCCTCACCCTCTTCAAGCATTGCAGTTTTAAGAGAAATCAAACTTTTTGCATCATCAAAATCAATCATAAAGGCCTTTTCACCATTTGAAAAATATTCACCTTTTTCAAATGTTTCAAGCTTATAACCTTTTTCTTTTAAAACTTCAAAAACTCCATCGGTTATAACTTTATAAAATTCTTTTTCCATATTAAAAAATCCTTTCAAAACACTCATTGCTACTATTATAACAGATAAACTCTTATTTGTCACTTACTTTTTTGTAAAAATTATATTAACAAGCATTTTTATATTGATATTTTTTGCGTTTACTATTATAATAAAGGTAACTTAAAGTATGATTTAGGAGAAAAAAGATGAAACTTATCAAAAACACTTTGATTTTTCTTTTGATAGTTGTTTTGTGTGGCGGTTTTACTTCTTGTAATTCTAACAAAAACTTCTTTTTTGATGAGAATTACTTAACTGAAGAAAACGCGCTAACTGTAAGTCCTTATTTTGCTTATTATAACAACGGCAAGTTGCCACAAAAGTTAGAAGAAATTGACCCTGAAATTTACAAAGAAGGCGCTCTTGATGATGGTGCTTTTAACATCTATTTCGCAGTTTCTAACAACTCCCTGTTTGATAGAAAGTTAACCGAAATAAAAGTTAAATTTATCACAACTGATGATGGTCATGAAATAGTTGAGCCATGTGAGTTTACACTTGATAATGAAACTTATATTGCAGCAGGGCAAACTCTTATAATCCCTTGCACTTTTGAAGAAGAATTTGTAAAACTCGAAGCAAAACTTGATAATATTATAGCGCAAACTTCTTTGGCTTACGAAAGTTGCGTTTTATCAGCAAAATATGCTGCTGATTACAAAAAACGTATGATGAATTATTTTGTAGATGAGTTAAAATTCACTCCAACAAATGGTATTGAAGGTTCGTTTTCTATTATAAACGAAAGCAAGAATGACGAATATTTTGGCACTGTTAAAATAAATCTATTCACTGATAAAGGTGAAAAAATTAATAAAGAGCCACTCACAATGACTATTGACAGTACAGTGAAGAAAACAGAAAGTTTAACTTTAAGATATGCCATTTTGCCTGATAATATAACAGAAGAAGCAAACAAAAGATTATTTAATTATGCACTTATAGAGATAACAAAGGAGTAAATAAAAATGATTAAATTTTCACCATCAATTCTAACAGCAGATTTTGTGCATTTAGGCGATGCAATTACTGAGCTTGACAATGCAAAAACCGATATGTTTCACCTTGATGTTATGGACGGGCTTTTTGTTCCTAACATTTCAATCGGCATTCCTGTTGTTGATTCAATTAGAAAAGCAACTGACACTATTTTAGATGTTCATTTGATGATTGATAGACCTCACAGATATATTGAGCAATTTGCAAAAGCAGGCGCTGATATAATTGGTTTTCACGTTGAAGCCGGGTCTGATATAGATGAAACAATTGACCTTATTCATTCATTTGGCAAAAAAGCTTGTCTTACAATCAAACCAAAAACCCCTGCAGACGCAGTTTTCCCATATTTAGAAAAGTTAGATATGGTTCTTGTTATGAGTGTTGAGCCGGGCTTTGGTGGTCAAGCATTTATGCCTGAAAGTTTACCAAAAATCACTGCTATTCGTGAAAAAGCAAACGAATTAGGGCTCCAACTCGACATTGAAGTTGATGGTGGAATAAACCTTGAAACTGCGCCAAAAGCAGTACAAGCCGGTGCAAACGTTTTAGTAACAGGCAATGTTTTATTCTCGGCAGAAGATAAAACAAAAAGATTACAAGAACTTCGAGAAATAGTTAAATAATTTATAAAACGACCTTTTAAAAAGGTCGTTTTTTTTGCATTTTTACACCCAATTCAAGCCAAAATAAATTTGGGTGATAATTTTATGTGTACTGCTTGTTGTGTAAATGCAGATGATTTTTATTTTGGCAGAAATTTAGATTTAGAGTATCGATTCAGTGAAAAGGTTGTAATAACACCGAGAAATTTTCGTTTTAATTTTCACAAAGCAAAGCCGATAAAATCTCATTTTGCATTTATCGGTGTTGCATCTGTTGTTGATGATTTTCCACTTTATTATGACGCTGTTAACGAAAAAGGACTTTGCATTGCGGCTTTGAGTTTTCCTGAAAACGCTTTTTATTCACACCCTGTTTGCGACAAAGAAAATTTAGCGCCTTTTGAATTTATACCCTACATTTTAAGCAAATGCGAAACGGTTTCAGAAACTGAAAAACTATTAAAAGAGATAAATATCTTTGATTTTAATTTTAATAAAGATTTTGAAAATACGCCTTTACACTTTTTAATAAGTGATAAACGAAAATCTATTACTGTTGAGCCGATGAAAGATGGATTAAAAGTATATAACAATCCTGTGGGCGTGTTAACTAATAATCCACCCTTCCCTTTGCAACTTTTTAACCTTAATAATTATATGAATCTTACAAGCAAAACGCCTAAAAACAGATTTTCAAAACAACTTTCATTAAAACCCTATTCTCGTGGAATGGGTGGGTTAGGACTACCAGGTGACCTTTCATCTATGTCACGCTTTATAAGAGCAACTTTTACGAAATACAATTCAATTTTTAGTAAAACAAACGAGCAAAATGTTAATCAATTTTTTCATATATTAGAATCTGTTTATCAACAAAAAGGGTGCGCTTATGTTGGTGAAAGTTATGAATTTACGCTCTATTCTTGTTGTTGCAATGCAACAAGAGGTGTGTTTTATTATAAAACCTATGACAACTCGCAAATAACTGCCATTGATATAAACAAAGAAAATTTAAATACAAAAAACCTTATTATTTTTAAATTGAAAGAAAAAACGAATATTTATATGCAAAATTAAACGCACACGGGTTTTAACCCGTGTGCGTTTTTTAAAAGTTATTTTACAAGAACTTTTTTTGTTTTAGACCAAGCAGAATATGCTTTAAGATTTCCAGAAACTATCATTGCTCTAACTTGAACTTGATATTTGCCAGCTTTAAGCTTTTTGATTGTTTTTGTGATATTCTTTTTAGCAGTAAATGTTTTCATTTTCCATTTACCTTTAATTCTGAATCTAACTTGGAATTTGTTTGCATCTGCAACTTTTGTGTATTTAACTTTGAATTGTTTTGTGCCTTTGATAAGTTTGAATTTAGGTACTTTCAAAGTTAATTTAGCAATAACTTTACCGCCCATTACTGTTCTATTACATTTAACGCAAACCAAATCACCTGTGTAACCTGTTGCAAAATATGTTGCAGCTTTTGCGTTTTTAGTAACTGTTGAATGAACGCAAATTGTTGGAGTGTCAGGAGTTTGAGCGCCAACAACTACTGTCATTTCGCCTGATGTTGATCTAACATCACCACAAACAACTGTAACTCTGTAAACATATGTTGCATTTACTGTTGCAGTTGTATCAACACAATAAGCTTGAGTTAAGTAGTTTTGAATAAGAATGAATTGACCGTTATTAACTTTACGCTCTAATTCATAGTGAACGCCTTCAACATCACAAGAATCCCATTTAACTTCAATACCATTGCCAACCTTTTTAGCGCTGAATGCTAATTTTGGAATTACAATTGCACCTGTTGTTGCAGAACAATGTTTACACTTAATTGATTTAGAACCTTCTTCTTGGAATGTTGCCATTTTATCAACAGTATATGTTGTATCGAAATCGTGTTTGTCAGAAACTTTACCTAAATTATACTCTTGTTTTGTTGCACATTCTTCACAAGTGTAAACAAAAATCATATCTGTTGAGCAGTTACCTGCTTGTTTAATTACACCTGCATCCCATACATGAGCATTTGAAGCAACAGGAATAACTTCTTGTTCTTCTCTTACCATTTTACAGAAGTCGCAATGTGAACCGTTTGTAAGACCTGTTTCTTTACAAGTTGCAGCATAACCGAAATCTTCTACCCAAACGTGACCTAATTTTGAACCTTCATCTACTCTTGATACAGAGTTTCCACAACCGTTTTCACAGAAAGCAGTTTCTGTACCATCGATATTACAAGATGCGTCATTATTTGATTCATATCTGACATATGAGTGACCGAGTGCTAAGCCATATTCTTGACCACAATCTTCACAAACTGCAGCGTCTTCACAAGTAGCTTCACCGCCAGCATGCTCTTGTGTTGTGCCTTCTTTTGCTTCGCCACAATCTTCTCTTGTACAAACAACCCAGTGAGTATCTTCATCAAAATTATAATCTTCTACACTGTATTTACCATCAGCATCTGCTTCTGGGAACAAGTGACCTAAAGCTTCACCGTGATATTCTTGACAAGCTTCACATTCTGCTGGCTCTGTACATGTTGCAGTACCACCAAAGTGAGCTTCTGGCTCGTTATCAACAGGGTCAACCTCTTTACATCTTACACAAATTCTCCAGTGAGTTGTTTCATCATTATCATAAGCTGAATATTCGTGACCAAGAGCATCAAATGCCATTGCACAGTAGTTACATGTGTGAGCAGTTGTACAAGTTTCTGCTTTAGAAACTGATCTCTCCCAGTGACCACATTCGCCAACATAAACAACTTTATCGCTTACTTTAATATCTGCACCGCTAATAACAGAGTTGCCATCCATTGCTGATGAATTAAAGAATGCGCTACCTTCTGCTAATGAAGCTCTAAAAGAAGCAATATTATTTGTAATAACACCAGCTGCGCCGTTAGCAGTACCTCTTGTGAAGGTTGCTTTTTTAATAATAACTTTTGGTGAGCCAGAGAAGTTAATAAGTTTTCTACTTGAATCAGTACCTTTATCACCTGAAAGTGAAGCATCATCAAAGATAATAGTACCACCTGATGCATTAAGAACAGTTGATGCCATATTGCTACCAGAGATAGATGTTCCGCCTGTAAATGTTACTTTACCGCCTGATACTTGAGAAGCTGTTGAATCCCAGGCACCTTGTGACATTGAACAACCATCAAATACGATACCTGCATCAGCAGTTTTTGCAACGAGGAATGAAAGGTTAGAATTCTTTGTAATCTTTGTATTTTTAAATGTACCAAATACGCCTGCTGAATTGATTTCAAGACCGTTACCTGTTGTTGAATAAACGCTTGAATCTTGAACATCAATTTCCATTGCATTTGCTGTAAATTTAAGTGGTTGCGCTGTGCCAGATGCTGTGAACTGACAATCTTTTGCAACGAATTTTGCAGGAGCTGCAACATCTGTAGCAGATGATTCAACGAATGTTGTTGCTGCAGATGCAGAAGCTTTGATATTGCTCATTGTAAGCTGAGCAGATGTTTTAACAAATGGTTTTGAGAATTTAATAGTAGCTTTTACAGGAGCCAATTCAATAGTAGGATTAAATTCATCATTTTGAATCATAGATAAAATATCAGTTGTGCTATCGCCACTAATACAGAAAGCAACACCAATATATGCTACATCAGGGCTTGAAGGAGTATAAGTAGCACCATTTGTAATTGCGCCTACGCTCTTAGCAAATCTACCTTTTTTATTAAATTCACGAATTACATATTGAATATTGCAACCTGTTTTGAAGATATAACTTCTTGAACTATCAACTGCAATGAGCTTTTTATTAGCAATTCTGTTTTCATACGCTTCAAGTTTACCAGCGCCTGAATTGTAATGACCCATAACATAAAGGTCGCCATTTGGAACATCTGCGATAGTACCATAAGTATCTTCTTCTGTTGATGGAGCAACAGGAACAACACCTGAGTAAACTTCTCCAAGGCCTAAAACGGTACTTCTGATTTCAAGATTTTTATCTGTTACAAATGAAGCAGAACCTGTTGTTGCTTCAAGTGTATGACCATTTAAGTCAAGAATAATTTCTTTATCTAATGTAATGCTGCCTTCTAACTTACCATCTTTAACAATAATAATTGTTTCGCCGTCTTTCGCAGCATCAATTGCTTCTTGAATTGTTTGGAATTCGTTTGGATTTACATAATCACCAGTAATAGCGATTGTACTTCCTTTGAATTCTTTTGCAGGGATTACAACTTCTTCGCTGAATCCACAGCCCTCACGCAAGCAAGAATGTGAACCTTTACCTGTGTTCAAATAATCTGGTTCAACTTCAACTGTTGTTTCACCAAAATCATGACCCAAAGCTTCAACAACTTCTACTGGCTCAATAACTTTTTGACACTCAGTACAGCTTTGTTCTTGAGTTGCACCTTCTTCAGTACAAGTAGGAGCGATTGCTTCTTTTGTTACTTCAAGGTTAACGAGAGCTGAATAATCATATTCTTCTTCACCACAACCATTATCACAAATAGCTTTTGTTACAGGGTTGTGTTCACAACCTGCAACATCTGTTGAAACTTGTTGGAAATCTGTGAATGAGTGACCAAGTTCTTCACCAAAGTTTTGAGCACAAACGCCACAAACTGCTGGCTCTGTACAGGTAGCTGCTGTACCATTTTCGCCTACTGCGTGGTCTTGAGCTTCTTGTACTTTATCACATCTAGCACAAACACCCCAGTGTTGTGTTTCATTATATTTAATTGTTGAATAATCGTGTGAAATTTCTGTATCTAATGAACAGTAATTACAAATTGTGCTATCTCCTTGTTTGCCAGTACAATAGTGTTCACAAGCTTTAATATAAAGAGTAGCTAAAGCTGTTGTAATACCATCTTTTGTAAGAATTGAATCTGCTGAAGGAGTTGATGCTTTATAAGCAGCGCAACCTTCTGCAATACCAGCACGAAGTTTTGCAACATCGTTTGTAATAACACCTTTTGCACCGTTAGCAGTACCCTTTGCAATGGTTGCTTTTTTAATAACAAGTTGTGGAGTGTTTTTAATATAGAAAACAATTCTACTTGTATCAGAACCTTTATCGCCTTGAACAGTAACGCCATCCATTGTTAACTTACCGCCCTCAACATAAAGAACATTAGTTGCTTTGTTATCACCACTGATGTTAGTACCACCTGTAAGTGTTACATTACCATTTGCAACACGCATTGCTGCTACTTGGTCATAACCTGTTTGTTTAACAGTACAACCATCAAATGTTACACCTTCGGCACCTGTATTATAAATGTAAACTGCTACACCTGTTGGCATTGAGAAACTAACATTTTTAAATGTACCAACAGAAGCAGACGCAATTGAGAAACCTGCACCATTATTATTGTTACCCATTGTAACTATACTATTTTGCATATCAATTTCTGATGCATTAGGGCTGAATTTCAATGCTCTAATAACTGAGTTTGACGCAACTGCGAAATTACAGTCATAAGCTGTGAATTTAGGAGTAGCATTAGCATCAGTTTGCTCATAGAATGAACCTGTTGCACTTGCTGTTACTTTAAGGTTAGACATTTTAAAGTTAGCACTTGTTTTTACAAATGCGCTACCAAATTTAATTTGACCTCTAACAGGAGCAAGTGCAGCCGAAGGAGTAAATGTTCCGTTTTGGATTGAACCTAAAATATCATAAGTTGCGTTATTTTCAATATAAATAGTAACACCAATAACTTCAACATCAGCGCTTGAAGGAGTATATGTACCACCGTCTGCAACGCCACCATAGCTCTTTATAAATGAACCATCTGCTTTGTATTCACGAATTATAAATCTTGTAACTACACTGCCAGAGCCTGTATTGAAGATATAGTTTTTACCATATTTAACTTCAATCAACTTGTTAACAGCAACTCTGTTTTCATAAGTAGCAATTGAAGCTTTACCTGAAGATGGATAATGACCTTTTACATAAAGGGCTTTATTTGAAATATCAGCAACTGTACCTATTTTATCTGCATCAGTTGATGGTTCAACAACTTCAGCACCTGAATATTCTTCGCCTTTACCATCAACTGTACTTGCGATTTCAAAATCAGCAGTAGTTGTAATTGTTGCGACTGGCGCTTTAAGTGTATAACCTGCCAAATCAAGAACAACTGCTTTATCTGTTGTGATAGAAGAAGTTAAATCATAATCTTTAACAAGAACAATTCTATCACCATCTTGCGCTGCTGCAAATGCTTCTTCAAGTGATGAATATGACTCATCACCGATTGTTGCGAAAGTAATCATTTCAAACTCTCTGCCATATTTTTCAGCATAAGCTTGAGCAGTTGATTTATTTCCGCCTGAAATAACAGCAGTTCCAGAAATTGTTTCTGCACTATCAAAAATTTCACATGCGCCATTATCAATTGTGATTTTTTCTAAACCTACACAATCAGCAAATGCGCCTTCGCCAATGCTTGCTACATTTTTGTAAGCTTTAACAGATGTAAGAGTTTCACAACCCTTGAAACAATTTGCACCAACGCCTACTACTGTATAACCATCAACTTTTTCAGGAATTTCAATATCCCCGCCAGTACCGATGTATTTTGTAAGAGTTGCATTAGTACCATCAACTGTGTACTCATACTCGATTTTTTCAAAATGCAATTGTTCAATATACATTGTACCTGCTGACAATGCTTCGAATTCAATTGTAACAGGAGCAGTTTCTGCTTGAACAAAATCAGTAAACAAAGTAACCTTTGTGTTTGTACCACCACTAGGTGAAACAAACTTACCATAGTCTCTATCGCCAACTTTAATATTAAGGTCAGCACGGCCTGTGTAAGCACGAAGTTCAAAGATAACTTTGTACAAACCTTTTGCAACACTGTCTTTAGTTGTATAAGCAAGTTTATCGCCAACAACTAATGATCTTGAAGTGTACATACAAGTGTTGTCATTATAGTCTTTTGTTGTCAACGCGTCACCAACAGGAGTAATAACTTCGTTAAAGTCATTAGCGCCATCACTGCCACGGAGCCAATCAAAAGTGTAACCTGCTGCGGTAACTGTTGCAGCAGATGCCATCATTGTCAACGGCATTGCAGAGAATACCATAAGCAATGAAAGAATTACGGATAATAGTTTCTTCATAAGAAAATCTCCTTCAAAATTTTATTTGCACATAAGAGTACATTTTGTTAACTCTATACTACCATAAAATCATAATTTTTTCAAGAAAAAACATAGCGCAAAAGACAATTTTGGCAACTTTGATATATATAGGTATATATTTTTGTGTAAATGGCATAAAAATATTGATATGATTAGCAAAAATTAAAAAAACATTGCAACTTTTTGTTAATTGTGTTAAAATAATTTGAATAATGTAATTTTAGGAGAGGTTTTTGATGGACATTCGCCCAATTGGCATTTTTGATTCCGGTCTTGGTGGCCTTTCGGCAGTTAAAGAAATTGCTAAAATTTTGCCGAATGAAAGCATTGTTTATTTTGGTGATACAGGCAGAGTTCCTTATGGTACAAAATCTGAAAAAACAATTATAAAATATGCATCTCAAGATGAAGCGTTTTTATTATCAAAAAATGTTAAAATGATTATTGCCGCTTGTGGCACTGTTTCTTCAGTTGCTTCTAAAACAGGCGAGAATTTAGATGTTCCATTTTTAGGCGTTGTTGAACCCTCTGCGGCTGATGCCGTGAAATCCACTAAAAACAAAAAAATCGGTGTTATCGGCACCTCTGCTACTGTTAAAAGTGGCTCTTATGAAAAGGCAATCAAAGCCATCGATGAAAGTGTTGAAGTTTTCTCTGTTGCTTGTCCGCTTTTTGTTGGGGTTGTTGAGCAAGGTTGGATTAAAGACGACGATGAAATCGCGCTACTCATCGCAAAAAGATATTTACAACCTTTAGTTGAAAAAGGGGTTGACACTCTTATTTTAGGTTGCACTCATTTTCCTCTCATTTCAGGTACAATCGCGCGTGTTATGGGTGAAAATGTAACGCTTATTAGTTCAGGTGGAGCAACTGCAAAAGCAGCGGCAAAATTGCTAAAAGAAAATGATATGCTAAACAATGAACAAAACAGTTTTAAAGAGTATTATGTTTCTGACAGCGTTGAGGGTTTTTCGGCTACTGCAAAGTTGTTTTTAGAACAAGATACCGATATGAATGTAACACAAATAGGGATTGAAAACTATGGAAAAAAAGATTAAATTAAAGCTTACCACTATTTCAAGCGCAAACCCTGTTAATGTTATAAAAGGTGAAGGTT
Organism: Acutalibacteraceae bacterium; assembly: GCA_045649445.1. Lineage (GTDB taxonomy): Bacteria > Bacillota > Clostridia > Oscillospirales > Acutalibacteraceae > RUG11462. Next base: position 11,829 of record JAZRPX010000113.1, read on the forward strand.
TTTTTAGAGAAAAAGATGGTAAAATCTTGATAACTCACATTGATGATGAGCAGAATAAAACATCAGTAATTATTACTGATGAAAAGATGATTTTAACTCGTAAATCACCATTTTATGAGCTTAAAATGCCCGTTAAAGAGGGTGAAACTTTACTCGGAATTATGGGTGATGAATCAACGTTTTCAGTTGTTGGAAAAACTGCTAAATATAACATTGAAAACAAACGTGGAAACGTTTATTTAGAATATACTTTGCCTGATTTATCAGAGCAATCAACCGATTTTAAAATTGATTTAGAATTTGAGTTTAAATAACAAAAGGAGTTTATTAATAAATGTCTTTAAAGGTTTTTGAAGTTGAACAAAAAATTATCGAAGCAGTTAAAACTGCTATTAAAACTGCACAGGAGAAAAACGAACTTTGCGAGGGCGAAATTCCTGAATTTAAAATAGAAATTCCTAACGACCGTTCGCATGGTGACTATGCTGTAAACGCCGCAATGGTTTCAGCGAGAGTTTTCAAAAAGAGCCCAAGAGATATTGCAACTGCCATTTGCAACAACCTTGATACAACAACCGGTTATATCAAATCTGTTGAAATTGCAGGTCCTGGTTTTATAAATCTCACACTTTCTGACAGATATTATAGCGATATTTTAGTTGATGTTAGAAATCAAGGTGAAGATTTCGGCAAATCAAATTATGGCGAAGGCAAGTCTGTTTTAGTTGAGTTTGTAAGTGCGAATCCAACAGGCCCTATGCATATTGGCAACGCTCGTGGTGGCGCTTTGGGTGACTGTTTGGCAGCTGTACTTTCAGCAGCAGGATATGATGCTAAAAGAGAGTTTTATGTTAATGATGCCGGCAACCAAATTGAAAAGTTTAAAACATCTTTAGAAACAAGATATTTGCAACTTTTTGATGATACTATAGAAATGCCAGAAGACGCTTATTTAGGCGAAGATATTATTAACCACGCAAAAGCATTTGCAGAAATTCAAGGGGATAAATATGTAAACGCTGATTCTGAAGAACGCAGAACTGCGCTTTGTGATTTTGCGCTTCCTAAAAACATTCAAACTCTTAAAGATGACCTTGCAAAATATCGTATAAATTATGATAGATGGTATCACGAGAGTGAACTTCATAATTCAGGTGCAGTTGAAGAAATAATAGGCAAATTAAAACAAAGTGGCTATACTTATGAGCAAAACGGCGCGCTTTGGTTTAAATCAACTGAATTTGGCGATGAGAAAGACAGAGTTTTGATTAGAGATAACGGTATTCCAACTTATTTTGTACCTGATATTGCTTATCATTATGACAAATTGGTTAACAGAAAATTTGATGTTGCTATTGACGTTTTAGGCGCAGACCATCACGGATATATTGCAAGAATGAAAGCCGCTATGCAAGCGCTCGGTGTTGACCCTGAAAGATTGCAAATTCTTATTATGCAGATGGTTCGTCTTGTTAAAAATGGCGAAACTTATAAACTTTCAAAACGTTCAGGCAAGGCAATTACTCTTGCTACTCTTTTAGATGAAATGCCAATTGATGCGGCAAGATTCTTCTTCAATTTAAGAGAGCCAAACTCACACCTTGAAGTTGACCTTGATTTAGCAATTTCTGAATCAAGCCAAAACCCTGTTTATTATGTTCAATATGCTCATGCAAGAATTTGCTCAATTTTAAGAAACTTAAAAGCGCAAGGTATTGAAGCAGTTGATTTATCTGCAGAGCAACTTGATTGTTTAAATACAAGCGAAGAGCGCGAGCTTATTCGTCACATTGCTAGTTATACAGGCGAGATTATAAACTCGGCAAAAGAGCAAAACCCTTCTGTTATTACTCAATGCCAT
>JAZRPX010000114.1:0-2857 GCA_045649445.1 Acutalibacteraceae bacterium
CTATTAAAAGACATTCAAGGACATTTTTGGTATAAATTTTTAATTAAAACCACAAAAAATCAACATATAGTATATAAACAAAATTACACCCACAAACCAAAATTTTTCATTTATTAAAATTTTAAAAAAGTGTTGACATAATCACGCAAATAGTATATAATTCTAAAGATTTCAATACTTTTATTATGGATTTTTGTGCGTTAATAAAAACAAATAATAAAGGATTAAAATAAAAATTTCTAAAGAAAGGTGAGAGAATAATGTTAAGAACATTTCAACCAAAAAAATTGCATGGTAAAAAGGTGCATGGTTTCAGAAAGAGAATGGCTGATGCAAACGGCCGTAAAGTTTTAGCACGTAGAAGAGCTAAAGGAAGAAAGAAACTCTCTTACTAATTTTTAAAAAGGTTTGGAAAAATAAGTGTCAAAGATAATTACACTTAAAGAAAACAGGGATTTCAGAAGGTTATACAAGCAATCTGCATCGTATGTTTCTCCTGCGTTGGTCGTTTACTTAAAAGAAACCCGCGCGGGATTTTCTCGCTTAGGAATAACTGCGGGTAAAAAAATTGGCTCTTCTGTTTTAAGAAATAGAGCAAAAAGAGTTATAAGAGAAGCATATAGAGAGTTTTTGCCAAAATTCAATATAAATGTTGATATGGTAATTGTTGCGCGAAGAAAAGCGGCGTTTGTAAAAACAGATATTGTTAAACAAGAGCTTGAAATCCTATTAAAAAAAGCGAATTTAATTGATTAAAATTATGAAATATGTATTTATATTTTTGATAAAATGTTATAAAAAATTTATTTCACCGCTTTTTCCAAAAACCTGTAGATTCACGCCAACTTGTTCTTCATATGCTATAGAAGCATTGCAAGTTCATGGCTTTTTCAAGGGTTTATATTTAAGTATAAGAAGAATTTTAAGATGTAATCCGTTTTGCAAAGGCGGTTATGACCCTGTTCCACCTAAAATTAGTAAAAAAAATTAAAAGAGGTAAATTAAATGGATTTTTTAATTAAACCGTTTTCAATGTTTTTAGAGTTTCTTTGTGAAGCATTTAAAAGTTATCCAATCGCAATAATTATTTTTACCGTTTTGGTAAACGTTGCTTTAATTCCTTTTAATATTAAGCAACAAAAAACAATGGCAAAGCAAGCTCGTCTTAAGCCAAAGCTTGATGCATTAAAAGAAAAATGCGGCGATGATAAAATGAAATATCAAAACGCTATGACAGAGCTTTATCAAAAAGAGAATGTAAGCCCGGCAGGCGGTTGTTTGCCAATGATTATTCGTCTTGCAATAATTATGATAGTTTATTATGCTCTTATTGATATTTTGGGTATCACTCAAAATGCAGATGGTGTAAGAGAAATGCATTCATCAGTACCTGTTGAATATTTCAATTTTATAGGTATTGATTTAACTCAAAATCCACATTTTTCAACAGATATCGTTGGAATGCTTCAAAAAGATTTAACTTGGATTATTCCTGTTTTATGTTTTGTTTCACAAATGGGTTCAATGCTTATCTCAAATGCTCAACAAAAGAAAAATAATCCACAAGCAGCAGAAGCTGGTGGCGCAATGAAAGGCACAATGATGATTATGCCTGTTATTTCATTGTTTATCACATTTTCAGTTACTTGCGCATTAGGTTTTTATTGGATAATTTCAAGTATTGTTAATACTGTTATTACTGTTATTGTAAACAATTTTTATTCTGTTGATAAAATCAACGCAAAAGAATTGTTAGAAGAAGGTAGCTCTAGAAGACAGAGAGAACAAAAGATTATTAACGGGGCTAAATAAAGCCATTTTTGAAAGGAAAATAAGATGATTATAGAAGCTATAGCTACAGGTAAAACTTTAATTGAAGCGAAAGAAGCCGCTGTAGCACAACTTGGAGATATAGGTTCTGCTAACGTTGAATTTGAAATTTTAGCTCAAGCTAAACCAAAAACTTTAGGTATTTTTGGTGGTTCTTTAGCGAAAGTCAGAGTTTTTTATGAAGCGCCTGATGTTGATTTGCCAAAAGAACCTAAAGTTCAAAAAGAAACAAAAGCGCAAGAACCAGAGAAAAAAGTTGTAACAAGCGCTGTTATGACTGCACAAACTCAAGAAAAGGTTTTAAATTATTTAACTTCTATTTTAGAAAATATGAGCGTTGAAAACATAAAAATCGACGTTGAAGTTAAAGAAGATGGAACAAGAATTAATTTTGATGGTGATAAATTAGGCGTTGCCATTGGTAGAAAAGGTGAAACCCTTGATTCTATTCAACATCTTGTTTCATTAGTTGCTAACAAAGGTCAAGAGAATTATATTAGAATTACTCTTAACCCAGGCAGTTATAGACAAAAAAGAGAAGAAATTTTGATTAGTCTTGCAAACAAGAGCGCTCAAAAAGCAATCAAATTTAATAAGAATATCATTTTAGAAGCAATGAATTCTTATGAAAGAAGAATTATTCATAACGCAGTTCAAGATGTTGAGGGTGTTATGAGCTGGTCTATCGGCGAAAATGAAAACAGACGCGTTGTTATTGGTACTTCTAAAGACAATAAGCCATTTAGAGAAAACAACCGTAGAAATAACAATCGTTCACGAGGTGGTAAAGGCGGTTATAACAAAAATCGCAAACCATCTAGCGTTGTGAATAAAGCGCCTGAAAGAGCGCCAAAATCAGATAGCGAAAATATGCCACTTTATGGTATTATAAAATAAAAACAAGCCCTGACATTAGTCGGGGCTTTAAATTTGCATAATAAATATCCACCCGCATAGCGGGAGGTTTTTCATTTTCGGGCAAAGCCATGCATTTATTACTTGCTACCCATAAATGGGTTTATTCAAC
>JAZRPX010000115.1:0-3668 GCA_045649445.1 Acutalibacteraceae bacterium
CTTCACCATTTGTTGCATATTGCTCTTGAGAATCAACATCTACAAACTTATCATCTTTAAGTTTAGAATAAAAACTAATTCTCGCAGTATCTTGTGTATAGGTGTTAGAAGACCATGTAACTACTGTTTTTTCGCCTTCTGTTTTCAACACACTTTTAGGAATGCTTTCTAAAGAAGTATAAACCGCTTCTGGTGTTGTAAAAGGATGATTTTCGTCACAAATGAGTTCAAAATCTTGACCAATTTCATCTGTAATGGTCATTGTTGGAAGACCAGTTACAGTTTTTTCAAGACCTGCCAAAAATGTTCTAAACTCTTCAATTGAAGTACAATTTTTGTAATAACCTTCACCCGAAGAAATCTTTTTCAAAACATCACTTGGTAACAGGTTCAAATTAGATGTTTGCGGAATGTTGATACCAACTGAATAAACTTCTGCGCCAAGTTGTTGAATTGCTTTAGAAATATCTGCGGCTCTGTTTGTTGCAGTTTCAGTGCTCATTTGCATTCCGTTGCCTGTGGTTGGATGATTACCATAGTTAGGGTTACCATCTGTTACAAAAATAACTGACGCTTTATTTGTTGAATTACGGTTTTGCAAAAACTCAAGCGCTTTAGAAAGACCTGCCATATAATTGGTCCAACCATATCCTGTCATATCAGAAAGCGCGGCTTCAACTACGTTTAAATCATTTGTAAAGTCGCAATACTGTTTAACATCTTGTGTGAAAGTTACAACCGCAACATTACTCTTTTTTGTTGCATGAAGTGTTGATTGCGCAAAATGTTTTGCTGCAGATTTTTCAATAATCATTCTGTCCATACAACCATGCTCATTACCTTCCGGCAAAGACACGCCTTGAACATCGCCACCTGGCAAATCAAGAGCAGGAATGTGCACATATTCATCACCAACCTTTTTGTAATGATGGTCATGAGGATTCCAATTAGCAATTTGATTTTGATTTGGAGAGTTATACCAACTTGAATTACCATCTTTCAAAATCACTTTCCATTCGGCCGAAGTAATGTATCTCCAGTTTGCATTAACAGCCGAACAAGAAAGATAATAATCTTGTGGCATTCCAAATGTTCCTTGTGGTATAAGATAAAAATGCTCATCATTCAAACAAGGCACGGCATCATAAGGGTTAAGCGCACGGGTGTTCATACTTGCAGATTGGTCAAGAACAAAAACAACATCTGTTCCAACATCAAAAGATTTATTCACAGCATCAAGATTTGTTTTAATAATTCCACTTTCTGCGTCATCAACACTTTCAAAAGCAACATCTTTTACAGCTGTTGCTTCGCCTTCACCGATTTTTGATTCTAATTCAGTTTTTAATTCTTCTTGGCTTTTAAATTTACCAATTTCTTTCGCAATGTCATTATTGGCAAAAACAGTTAATTCCGACACTGTTTTTGTGTTTCCCACTGTTTTGTAAACTCTAACAGTGGTATTTTGACTAAAACCTTCTGCATCTGCAGACATAACAGCAAATGTCAACGAAAACATCAACATTACTGCGCTAAAAATTGCAAGCGATTTTTTAAAATTCAACATAGACATCTTTCCTTTCTTTTTCTCACTTTATTATAGTAACACAGTAATAGTATATAAAATTTGCAAAAAAATGTCAAGTACTCGAAATTTTTCAAAATTAAAAACCACTCTTTCGAGTGGCTTTTTAGTTTGATTATTTTACTCTATCTGCAGTTGCATTCATAATTGCTTCTATAATTGTTGGGTAAACAGGATTATATGGCGCTTGGCTTCTATCAAAAAGACGAAGAATAAATCCATTATCCCACCAATACATTGGTATATCCAATTCAGTTGCTTTAGTAAACACATAATCAGCCCATTTTTCTCGTTCTGCTAATGGTGTGTTCTTATCATCAGCAAAGGCCGTTTCATTCATCATCACTGCATAACCTTTATCTAAAAGATATGTTTGAACTGCGTTAAATGCCGCATCTAACTCTGCTTTAACAGTATCATTAAGCACAAAGCTTGAACTACCGTTAAGCGAAGCGGCAGGGAAATAATAATGCACATTAACAATAATTTTATCATCAACAGTATCTGTTGGAACAACTAATTTAGAAAATTCGGTTTCGCCACAGTATGCACCATAAGGGGATACTACTAAAAATCTCTTTTCGTTGTTGCCACCTGTTGCACGAACTGCATCAACAAACTTTTGCGCAAGATTGTTTACAACTGTATAGTCACTATCAACTTTTGCAGACCAGTCATCAGGAAGTTTCAACACTTCGTTGTAACCTTCAAAGATAAGTCTGCCATCATAATCTTTAAATCTTTCTGCAATTTGTTGCCAAAGCGCACTGTATTTTGCATACATTGAGTTCAAATCAGAATTTCTTGTATAAAGCCAATTAAACTCATTATGACTATTAAGAATACAATACATATCTTCTGCTAAAATCATATCAACAACTTCTTGCACTCTATCCATCAAAATATCGCTAACAATATAATCAGGGCCAGGGCCAATTGCTTCAGACCAAGTTACAGGCATTCTAACAGCGTTAAACCCTTGGGCTTTAAAACTTCTAATAAGTTCAACATCAGTTGGATTTATAAAGTCATATTTTTGCTCTTGCGCCTTTAAGTCTTCAACTGTATAAGTATCGCCTGATTTGTTTATCTGACAGTCAAGCGAACGGCCTGTGTTGATACCAACACGAATGTTTGACAAATACTCTTTAGCACTCAAATCAAAAAGCGCATTATAATCAACGCCTTTATAAAAGTCTGCCCAGTTATCTACCATTGTTTTAAACTCTTCATAAATTTCTATGTTTTCAGCATCATTTTGCAAGCAATAAGCGAGATAAGCAAGTGAACGAGTATTATTTTTTATGTTGCTATTATTATAAGAAGCATAAATAATTTTTTCAAAATCGCCTAATGTTACTTTTACATAACCACGACCCACAAAATTTCTTGCAATATTTCCGCTTTCTTGATTATAAGCATTTGATTCTTTAATATTAACAATCGAACCAACAAATGTGTTTTGGGCATAATAAACATCAGATTCATACTTAACATCAATAATAGTTGAACTATGCACGAATTCCCCGCTGATTGCATCTCTTGGTGCAATAATTGTACCTTTTTGAACAGTTGCGCCATATTTTGTTGCAATGCTTTCAAGTTTTTCAACATCAACAGTTGTTAAAAATCTAATACCATTTTTCTCACCCAATCTAAACTGCGCGCCTTTTAACATTGAAACTCTACCAATAGAAATAGTTTCAAATGATAAATCACCATTTACAACGATTGAATCGCCGGCATCATAGTAATTTTCGCCATCTGTATAAGCAACAAAACCATCTTTACTTGAAACAGGGAAAGTATAGTTTTGACCGTCTAAAACAGTAGTTGAAACGCCATCAATTGTTACTGTGAACGTTTTAGCTTCTGTTAAATATTCAACATTATCAACAAAAGTGCGGTTGTAATCAGCAGCGATACTATCTACAGTTGTATTAACTCTGTTCCAGATAAGAATTTCTTCTATATCTTTTACATTTTCTTCTGTAATTTCAAGAATATCAGAAGTATTAGTACAAAGTTTGAATGATTTACCAACAAAGTTGTACCAATTCCATTTACAATAATGTCTTGAATT
>JAZRPX010000116.1:0-1409 GCA_045649445.1 Acutalibacteraceae bacterium
TTAATTAAAGGAAATTACTATGACAGAGAAACAACTTGATATATTATTAAAAGGTGTGCAAAAGCCAGGGCGTTATACCGGTGGCGAGTTAAACAGCGTTGTAAAAGATAAGTCGAAAGTTGATGTGCGCTATGCTTTTTGCTTTCCTGATACATACGAAATAGGAATGTCTCATCTTGGAATGAAAATTCTTTATTCTCTAACAAATGAAATGGAAGGCGTTTGGTGTGAGCGTGCGTTTGCGCCACTTCCTGATATGGAAGAGAATATGAAACGCGAGGGCGTTGGTGTATTCTGCCTTGAAAGTTTAGATGAGTTAAAAGAGTTTGATATCATCGGCTTTACATTGCAGTATGAACTATGTTATACAACAATGCTTCATATGCTCAAAATTTCAAACATTCCGCTTTTAGCGAAAGATAGAGATACACTTAAAAATTTAGTTGTAGTTGGTGGCCCTTGCACTTGCAACTGTGAGCCAATTGCAGATTTTGTTGACGTTGCGTTTTTAGGTGAGGGCGAAGAGTCAAAACCAGAGTTTATAAAACTTTATCGCGAGTATAAAAAGTTAGGTAAATCAAAGAGTGAGTTTTTGCGCGCTGCTTCAAAAATAGAAGGAATTTATATTCCATCGCTTTATGATGTTACTTATAATGCCGATGGTACTATAAAAGAAGTAATTTCAAAAGACGATGCTCCTGAAAAACCTAAAAAATCAATAGTACAAGATCTTGATAAAATGTATTATCCTGAAAACTTTGTTGTGCCTTATATCAATACAGTTTTTGATAGAGCAACAGCCGAAGTTTTCCGTGGTTGTATTCGTGGTTGCAGATTTTGTCAAGCAGGTATGATGACTCGTCCTGTAAGAGAAAAATCTCCTCAAATCGTATCAAAACAAGCAAAATCAATTTGTGATACAACAGGTTATGATGAATTGTCTCTTTGCTCATTATCAACAAGTGATTATACAAAAATAGAAGACCTTTTAAATGATTTACTTGATTGGACAGAAAAAGAAAAAATCAATATTTCTTTGCCATCAATGAGAATTGATGCGTTTTCACCAGAACTTTTAGAGAAAATTTCAAAGGTTCGTAAATCAACCTTAACCTTTGCTCCTGAAGCCGGTTCACAAAGAATGAGAAATGTAATAAACAAAAATTTAGATGAAGAAATCATTTTAAAAACTTGTTTAACTGCATTCCAAGGTGGTCATACAGCAGTAAAACTTTACTTTATGTTAGGTCTTCCAACCGAAACAATTGAAGATATAAAAGCCATCGGCGATCTTTCTCAAAAAATTGTAGATTTATATTACAATATGCCAATAAAACCAAAGGGCAAACCGGTTGCAGTTTCGGTTTCTCTTGCAACATTCGTTCCAAAACCACATACTCCATTTCAAT
>JAZRPX010000117.1:0-2017 GCA_045649445.1 Acutalibacteraceae bacterium
CATGCCAGAATTTCTTATAAATAAGTTTTCGTAATAAATGTCAGCAGTAGAGCCAGAATAATATTTATGTACTGTACCAATAAGTTTAGATAAGTCGCCAACAGTTTCATCAACCAAGCCGTCATACTTTGGTGTTGCAAGACCTGAGTAACCAGGGCAAACCAAGAAACGTTGTGCGTTGTTGCCACCAAGACCACGTACAACTTTGATAAAGTTGTTAAGTTGAATGTTTGTTTCTGCTTGTCTTTCGTCGTTTGGAGTCATACTTCTTGATGAGTCGGTTGGCTCGTTGAACGCTTCAAACATCAAGCGAGTACCATAATCTTTAAAATATGTACCAACTTGAGTCCAAATATCTGTCATATAAGCCATAGTTGACTCTCTATGCGCTTCATCTAAAACGATTTTTACACCTTTATAGCCATTATGACCATCATGGTGAATGTTGATGATACAATACATATCATTTTCAATAATCATATCAACAACTCGTTTTACACGAGCTAAGAAATTAGGGTCGATAACTCCGTTTGCATCTAAATGGCCATACCAAGAAACAGGCAAACGAACAAGTGTGATACCATAAGATTTAACTGTTTTAACATATTCTTCGGTAATTGGTGCATTTGTCCAAAGACTTCCCCAATAATCCATATGTTCTTCGGCTGAATCAAAATCTGCGAGAGTTTTAGCAGTATAACCCTCTTGTCTAATACAACCGTCAAATTGGTTGCCAAAGTTATAACCAATTTTTAATTTTTGCTCAACGAAATCAGGAGATAAAAGCGAAGCATCACTCATATCGGTTAATTTTTCACTTAAACCTTGAGCAAAAATTACTGATGGGCAAATTGCAATCACCATTATTAATGATAAAACAACTGCCATTATTCTTTTAAAAATTTTCATTTAGTTTCCTCCTTAAAGATAATTTTCCTTCATACTCATTATATACTCAAAAACGCAAAAAATAAATTGCAAAAATGCAAAAAAATGTTTGCAAAAATAAAAGTTGTGTGCTAATATAAAGAAAAGGCGGTGATGATGTTGATTGATAAAAAGTGGTATAATGAAGATGATTTAAAAGTATTCTATTATTACAATGATGAACCAAAAGATGTTAAGACAAAAAACTATATAGATAAATTTTACTATGATGATGCTTATTATAAACTGATATATGTTATTAGTGGAGATAGAATTTTTGAATTTGGTAAAAATAGAATAAAAGCAACCAACGGTACACTTGCCATTGCTCCGCCTGATACAAGGGTTGGCTTTGAACGAACCTCAAACAAAACTAATTGCTATTTAGATATACATCTACATCAAAAAGTTTTTGATTCTATTATCGGAGATGATGAATTTCTACGAGTATTTCATAATACAAATGATGAAGAAAAAGTTTTTAACGTTTTAAAGTTAGAATCACTTGCTATTCTTGAGCTTCTTGATTCTATTTATCAAGCGCTTGATAAACATCTTGGCAGAATTCATATATTACCAAAGATTTTGAGTATAATTTCAGAGCTTGATATTATTTTTGATAAAAAAGAAAAAACAACTTTCAAAGGCGCAACAAATCATAATGTTAAACTTATGAGATATATTGAAAATAATTTTACCAAAAAAATCACTCTTGATGATGTTTGCTCGCGTTTTTTTGTTTCAAAACCAACTGTAAACGCTATCATTCAAAAAAACACCGGTAAAACTTTTTTACAGTATATCAACTATCTTAGAGTTAAAGAAGCCGAACGCATGATAAAAGCCACCCAAACCCCACTCAACAAAATTTACTCTCTTGTCGGTTTTTCTGACTATTCTACATTTTACAGAGAATATAAAAAAATGTTTGGAATCTCTCCTTCAAAAACATAAACACACAAGCAAAAAGCCAACCTCTTGTTTTTTGAGGTTGGCTTTTAAAGTTATTTAACTTTAACTTTTTGAGTTTTGCTCCAAGCAGAATATGCTTTTTGTTTTCCAGAAACTATCATTGCTCTGATTTGAACTT
>JAZRPX010000118.1:0-10049 GCA_045649445.1 Acutalibacteraceae bacterium
GACTTGATGCTACAACTGTATTTGCGATACCTGTTTCAACAAGTAATGCACCAAGTCCACACGAAAGCGCACAAGTTGAACAAGCACCAAAAAGACCGATATGTGAAAATCCAAAATCTTTTATACCATAAGTTGATGCCATGCATTGATTCAAAAGGTCGCCAGAAAGCGCTAAATCAATATCTTCTGCCGTCTTTTCTGCTTTTTCAAGCGCAAAACCTATTGCGTTTTTTATAAGCATACTTTCTGCCGCTTCAAAGGTTTCTTGCCCTAAATATTCATCTTCATAAATCATATCAAACGCCTCTTTTAACGGGCCTTCGCCTTCTTTTTTGCCTACAACTCCTGCGCTTGATAACACACCTGTATTTTCTAACAAAATCGTTTGATTACCAACTCTTTTTACCATTTTTATCACCCTTTTTAATTGTTAGCAAAACACCACAAAATATTCCAAAACAGTTGAATTTTTAAGCGATTGTGATATAATATTTTTGGTGAATAAAAATGAAATATGTTTTTCCTTCTTATTACGAAAAGTTCAAATGTATCGGTAGTAAGTGTAAACACAATTGTTGCATCGGCTGGGGAATCGACATTGATGATGAAACTTATGAGTTATATAAAACGGCTGATGGCGAGTGGAATAAACGCTTTGCAGACAATATTGTTGTTGAAAATGGCACTGCGCATTTTGTGATGAAAGGCAAACGCTGTCCGTTTTTAAACGAAGAAAATCTATGCGATATTATTACAGAGTTTGGCGAAGATGCGCTTTGTGATATTTGCTATTCTCACCCAAGATTCTTTAACGAAATAGGCGAGCGTATTGAGTGTGGCATTGGGCTTTGTTGCGAAGAAGCGGCTAGAGTTGTTTTATCTCAAAAAGAGCCGTTTTATTTAGAGTGTGATGAGCCGATTGACAAAGAGCCAAAAGTATTAGAAACACGAAAAAAGGTTTTTGAGATTTTGCAAAATCGCGCGAAACCAATTGATACACGAATTGATGAAATGCTAGGGTTTTTCAATTTAAAATGGCAAAAATCAATTTTAGATTTGGTTGATGAATTACTTTTGCTTGAGCGCCTTGATGAAAAATGGACCGATATTTTGCAAGGTTTAAAGCAAAACTACAACAATATAAATTTCGAAGGATTTAAAGCTCAAGCAACAGATTTTGAAACCGAATTTGAGCAGTTGATAACATATTTTATTTACAGACATTTTGCCAATGCAAAGGATAAACGGCAAGAAAATTCTTACATACTTTTCGCAATTTTCGGCTACAAACTTATTTATGCGCTTTGTGCCGAACATTACACAAGAACAAACAAGTTAGATTTTGAAAATTTAGTTGAATTCGCACGACTTTTTTCTTCAGAAATCGAATATTCACAAGATAATTTAGAGAATTTGATGGTAAAATTATGATTAAATTATTAAAACATTTTGTTATTCTTTTGATTGTTGCTATCGTGACAACGCTCGGCTATGGTTTTTTAATCGGTGGCGAGTTGAGTGACTATTTCTACATTTTCGAATCTATAACATTAGTGGCACTTTCTTTGCTTTTGTCAAGGAAAACTCTTAACAAAAAATTTGTCGAACAATTTACCGAAATAATGATTGTGGTCGCACTGATTGTTCTTTTTGTTTCAACAGGTTCTTACCGTGTCGTAAACGAGTTTTCTGGAGAATTAGTTGCAGAATATGATGCAAAAGTAACTGAAACTAATGGAAGAGGCGGTCATACTGCATATTTTATTGACTCTCAAGGTAATGAAGGTAGTGTATATTACGAAACATGGTTTAAAATTTTCATTGGAGAAGACGAATACCCTCGTGAAGGCGACACTATACATGTTAGAGAATATAAAGGTTTGTTTGGAAAGGCATTTTACGAATCTGACGGTTGGGAAAACACAAACCCTTACTATTATTAAGGAGTTAAGATGAACGACTTGCCCAAACGAAAACAAATTCGTATCGAAGAATTTGATTATTCCACACCCGGTGTATATTTCATTACAATTTGCAGTTTAAACAGAGAGAAAATCTTTTGGGATTTTGTAGGGGCGGATATTATCCGCCCGGAAGATGTACCATTATCTAACATAGGGAAATTTGCAAATCAAGGAATTTTGCAAATTTCACAACATTATGAGAATGTGTTTGTCGATAAATATTGTATAATGCCAGACCATATTCATTTAATTTTGCGTATTAATTCTAATCTTGACGGGCGGATAATATCCGCCCCTACGGTATCAACAATAATTGGTTCTATGAAAAGATGGGTTTCTCGACAAATCGGCAGGTCGGTTTGGCAAAAATCTTTTTATGAACACACAATACGCAATAGCAGTGATTTCAAAGAAATTTGGCAATATATTGATAACAACCCTTTTAAATATACAACTAAAAAAGCTTGACCGATATGGTCAAGCTTTTTTCTGTAAATACATTATTAACTATACAAATTTGTTAACGGTTTATCGTTTTCCATTATAAATGGTTGTGCTGTAGGTTGGTCGAACTCAACGCTATATTTAGACATTAAATAATCAAAAAGTTCGCCACGATTATTGAATTTTGTCAACTGATATGGTTCTTGAAACGCAATTTTTTCTAAAAAATAAAGTTTGTTTTTATAATCAAAAAGCACACCGGTATGCCCAATAAAAAGATAATTTTCATTTTTATCAATTGATTCGTGAAAAATAACACTAATTATACTTGCGTTTTCATTTTCTAAAAATTTAATACCTTTGTTTTTAAAATTTTCTTGAAATTTCTTAATATGAACATTTGTATCTTTTGTAAAATCTGTTGGCACTGTTGAATAAAATATTGAAAATGCTTTTTCATCATCTTTTTCTACCATTGCAGAATTATCTTCTTCAAGCGAAACTAAATCAAAAACTATCATTTCATCATTCACTTTGCTTTTTAATGAAATTTCAAGAAAATCTCTAAAAACACTAAACGCGGTAATTCGACAGTTGTATCCCATAAAATTGGGGGACTTTTCTGCCCATTTATCTTGCATATCATAAGGGTCATATTTACTTTCACCACTAATATACTCTTTATAATCTTCAACAAGCATTTCAGAACCGATAACTGTATTAAATTGATTTATCTTTTTAAGCAAAACATCTTGTCGCTGTTGTGATATGTTTGCGTTTTTCATCATTTTTAAAAGTTCTTGTTGTACACTTTTTGACGCAATGTTACTGTAAGTTATAACATCACTACAACTTGTTAATGAAATAATCAAAATAATACAAACTAAACACATAGATATAACTTTTTTCATTGTTTTTTCTCCATCACTTTCACAAATCTAAACATTTGGTTATCAAGAATAAACTGTTCTCGATTATCTTGCGTTAGTGGTAATAAAGCAACTTTTTTATTTTTCATTTTACCCTCCTAAAAAAGAAAAACTCCGGCTATTGTTTAATACAATAACCCGAGCTCACTCGGACACCTAATCCGGCTTTTTAAGCACTACGGTGCTACGCCTCCGGTGACATCTTCTTTATTATAGCATAGTTTATGATTTTGTCAATTAAATCAATGTAAAAACATAATAAATAACGCCATAAATCCAACCGGCAAGTAGACCGAAAACTATTACAGGGCCTGAAATTTTAAAAATATTCGCGCCTGTTCCTAAAATTCGCCCTTCGGTTTTAAACTCAATTGCCGCTGATGCGCATGCATTTGCAAAACCTGTTATCGGTACTAATGTTCCTGCTCCTGCAAACTTTGCGATTTTTGGATAAATATTAAGCCCTGTTAAAATAATCGATAATGTTATAAGACTAATTGAAGCGAGCGTTCTTGCCGTACTTAAAGAAACTTCTAACACCTGCCAATAAAAATCCGAAAACGCTTGACCTAAAACACAAATTGCTCCGCCTATTAAAAATGCACAAAGGCAATCTTTTAAAACATTTGATTTTGACGCCATTTGCTCTGCTATTTTCATATATCTCTTATTATTCATTACTATCACCGATGATTATTGTTACCTTTTTTTAATAAAATATTAAGATTGATATTTAATTAACAAACTTTCGGGATTTTTCCATATATTTTGTGCAAAATTTATATAATAAACACAATATTTTGTGCTTTTTTCTCTTAAAAAATTGATTGAATAAATCGACAAAATATGATATCATATAATTGATAAAAGGCAAAAAATTATGGAGGAACATTTAATGCTCGAATTCAAACAATGGCAAGGGTTTACAGGTGGAAAATGGTGTGAAGAAATTAGCACTCGTGATTTTATTCAAAAGAACTACACGGCTTATGATGGTGATGAGTCTTTTTTAGCCGCGCCTACTGATGCTACTAATACCCTTTGGGCAAAATTGCAAGAGCTTCAAAAAGTTGAGCGTGCAAAAGGCGGAGTTTTAGATATGGATACAGATGTTGTTTCTACTCTAACTTCTCACGATGCCGGCTATCTTGACAAGACGCTCGAAAAAATTGTTGGTTTACAAACTGACAAGCCATTAAAAAGAGCATTTATGCCTTTCGGTGGCATTAGAATGGCTGAAGAAGCATGTAAAACTTATGGTTACGAGCCAAACCCTGAACTTCATAAAATTTTTACCGAGTATCACAAAACTCATAATCAAGGTGTTTTTGATGCTTATACCCCTGCTATGAAATTAGCAAGAAAAAACAAGATTATTACAGGACTACCTGATACTTATGGCCGAGGCAGAATTGTTGGCGATTATCGTAGAATTGCGCTTTATGGTATTGACCATCTTATCAAATGCAAACAAGAAGACCTTGACAACTGTGGTAACGGCAAAATGTATGACAATGTTATTCAACTTCGTGAAGAGATTGCTATGCAAATTAGAGCTTTGAAAGAAATCAAAGAAATGGCGGCTATTTATGGTTTTGATATTTCCGAACCTGCTGCTAATGCTAAAGAAGCTTGTCAATGGCTTTACTTTGGATATCTTGCCGCTATTAAAACTCAAAATGGCGCAGCAATGAGTGTTGGTAGAATTTCAACATTCCTTGATATTTACATTCAAAGAGATTTAGATAATGGCACTTTAACTGAAGTTGAGGCGCAAGAACTTATTGACCATCTTGTTATGAAATTTAGAATGGTTAAATTCGCAAGAATTCCATCTTATAATGAGCTTTTCTCTGGCGACCCTGTTTGGGCTACTGTTTCTGTTGCCGGCAAAGGTATCGATGGCAGACCGCTTGTTACTAAAAACGATTTTAGATTTTTGCATACGCTTGAGAATATGGGTCCTTCGCCTGAACCAAACTTAACCGTTCTTTATTGCGATAAATTGCCTGAAGCTTTCAAAAAATATGCAGCGGCAATTTCTATTAGAACAAGCTCTATTCAATATGAAAACGACGATGTTATGCGTCCTGTTTGGGGCGATGATTATGCAATTTGTTGTTGTGTTTCTGCTACTAAAACAGGTAAAGAAATGCAATTTTTCGGCGCTCGCGCTAACCTTGCAAAATGTCTTTTATACGCAATAAACGGTGGTGTTGATGCGGCAACAAGAATGCAAGTTAGCCCTAAATACACCCCAATAAAAACAGAATATCTTGATTATTATGAAGTAATTGAGAAATATGATGAAATGCTAACTTGGCTTGCTTCTATTTATGTTCATACTTTGAACCTTATTCACTATATGCACGATAAGTATTAT
The DNA here is from genome assembly GCA_045649445.1 of Acutalibacteraceae bacterium. GTDB lineage: Bacteria > Bacillota > Clostridia > Oscillospirales > Acutalibacteraceae > RUG11462. The sequence goes on from JAZRPX010000118.1 coordinate 5,721, forward strand.
TATGAAGCAGCTGAAATGGCGCTTTTAGATACCGATTTAAAACGCACATTTGCAACAGGTATTGCAGGATTTTCACATGTTGTTGACTCACTTTCTGCTATTAAGTATGCAAAGGTGAGAACAATTCGTGATACCGAGGGCTTTGTTGTTGATTTTGACACAGAGGGTGACTTCCCTCGTTATGGTAATGATGACGATAGGGCCGATGATATTGCAAACTGGTTGCTTAAAACATTTTTGCATAAAATCAAACAATGCCAGACTTATAGAAACGCTGAACCAACAACATCTATTCTAACTATCACTTCAAATGTTGTTTATGGCAAAGCAACTGGCTCAATGCCTGATGGCAGAAAAGCCGGTGAGCCACTTTCTCCTGGTGCAAACCCATCTTACGGCGCTGAAGAAAACGGTCTTTTGGCTTCACTCAACTCTGTTGCAAAATTGCCTTATGAATGGGCGCTTGATGGTATTTCTAACACACAAACTATCTCACCTGAAGCGCTTGGCAACACAGAAGAGCAACAAATTGATAACCTTGTTAGCGTTCTTGATGGTTACTTCTTAAAAGGCGCTCATCATCTTAACGTTAATATTTTCGGCAAGGAAAAACTTATTGATGCTATGGAACACCCTGAAAAAGAAGAATATGCAAACTTTACTATTCGTGTTTCAGGTTATGCAGTTAAGTTTATTGACCTTACTCGCGAGCAACAGTTAGATGTTATCTCTCGTACTTGCCACACATCTTTATAAAAACTAAAAACGAGAGTTATTAAAACTCTCGTTTTTTTGAAAATACAAGGAGAAAAACATTGATTGGTAAAATTCATTCAACTGAAAGTTTTGGCGCATCTGACGGGCCAGGAGTTAGATTTATCATCTTTTTAAAAGGGTGTTCTATGCGTTGTAAATATTGTCACAATCCTGATACTTGGGGTAGTGAAACTGCGCTCGATATGAGTTGTGATGAACTCATATCAAAAGCCGAGCGTTACAAAGAATATTGGAAAAACGATGGTGGCATTACTGTTTCAGGCGGTGAACCGCTTTTGCAGATTGACTTTTTAACAGAACTTTTAAAGCGCGCAAAAGAAAAAGGCATTAACACTTGTATTGATACTTGTGGCGAGCCATTTAATGAGAATAATACTGAAAAATTTGATGAGCTTATTAAATACACTGATTTGGTTTTATTAGATATCAAGCAAATCGATGATGAAAAACACAAAAAACTTACAGAAAAATCAAATCACAATACGCTTAAATTTGCAAAATATTTATCAGATAATGGCGTTAAAATGTGGGTAAGACACGTTTTGGTGCCAGGTATTACTGATGATGAAAATGATTTAAGAGAATTAAAATCGTTTATTGATACGCTTAAAACAGTTGAAAAAATTGAAATTTTGCCATATCACACATTAGGCAAATTCAAATGGGATGAATTAAATCTGCCTTACGAGTTAGAAAACACCCCTACTCCTACAAACGAACAAATACATCACGCAAAAGAAATTTTGGGTATATAAAAAACGCATCGTATTTTAATACGATGCGTTTTTACTTTTAATAAGCAGTAAATCCTAAATCATAAATAGAAATGTCAAGACCTTGTTTTTGCATAAACTCATCAAGCCACTGTATCAAATTACAAATATCTACACGAGATGCTTCAACAAAACCCGCATAAGTATAATATGTATTTTTTATTTGTTTATAATTTAGCGGAAATGAGGTAGTAAAATTTATTGAATCTAAATATCCTTCTACATAATCATTATACAAATAATTCGGTTGATTTTGATCGATATATATACTAGTAAAATATTCATAGTTGTCCAATCTAACCATTGTCCAAACTGTATGACCATTACTATTAATCCAAGCGGTGTCTAAATACAAATAATCTTCGTTTGAGTTATATCTTAAACGAAATACCACGTCACCATTTCGACCTTTATACCACTGTTCAAAGCCCATATAAGCGCCGTTTACTTCACCATTTTCAAGCACATAATCTTTCAAATCAAGATAAGCGCTAACATCATCAACCAAGCCACATCTACACTCATAACCTACGAATTTATGCGCATGCTTTGTATAAGCAAATTTTACATTAGAGTATTTGCTATATACTTTTTTACCATTTTTCACTGTGTATGACTTGATTTTATAAGAATATTTTGTATCACTCTTCAAGTTTTTAGCAGTATAAGAAGTTTTGTTTCCAGAATTAAGAGTGGCTACTTTTTTAAAACTTTTGTTGCCCATTTTTTGATAAATAACATAACCTTTTGCTCCCTTAACCTTGTTCCACTTTACAACAATAGTTTTTGAAGAAGTAGCTTTTACTGATTTTACAGTCGGCTTTTTAATTGTTGCCGCCGAAACGGAACCTCCACACATTGAAACAAGCAGAACTGCTACCATAAAAAACGAAATAGCGCCTTTTTTTATTTGGTTAATTTTTGATTTTAGCATAATTTTTCCTCCTAAGCATAAAACAATATCGAATAATAACCAAACGGTTATAATTCGCTATTATTTTACTATATTCATGTTAATATGTCAATACCAATTGGTTATAAAGGTGGTTGAGATATGCTTAACTATTATCCAAGAATTAAAGACTTGCGCGAAGATAACGATTTTTCACAAGAGTTTGTTGCGAAATATTTGAAAATGAAGCAACCTCAATATTCTCGTTATGAGCGTGGAATTAGAGATATACCTACGGACATTTTAATCAAACTTGCAAAATTATATAAAACATCAACTGACTATATTTTAGGTCTAACAAACAATCCTGATTCTAAATAAATATCCACCCGCTAACATCGAGCGGGTGGATATTTTTAAGTGAATTTTTAAAATTTCTCGCACAAAATTGCTACTAAAACTGTTATATCATCTTGATGAGTATCTTTAGTAAGAAGTGCCGCTTTTGATGCGATTTTATCTGCTATTGCTTGTGCATTGCTCCTGCGATTTTTAAGAATTTCTTCTTCAATCCATTCTTCTCCTAATTCGCTAACGCCATCTGAAAACATTACAACAACATTGCCTCTTTGCAGATATGTGCTCGTTTTATCAAACTTAACATCATTTAAAATTCCGGGTGGGTAAGCATTACATGTTGCAACGCCTACTTTTTTACCTTTAACAACATATGTTTGAGCGGCGCCTGCTTTATAAAAATCAGTTTGCCCTGTATAAAGGTCTATGCTCGCAATATCAACTGTTGCCGTTGATTCTTCTCGAGATTTAAAAATCATTGCAGAATTAACTAATTTTAACGCGCAATCAAAACCAAACCCTGCTTTTATAAGACGTTCCATCAAATTTGCGCAAAAAGCAGAATCAACTGCGGCAGATGTGCCTGTTCCCATTCCATCAGACAAAATCATTACAAAATTTCCCTTGCCATCATTAAAATATGTATATGAATCTCCTGATAAACTTGCGTTTTTACTGTTTATTTGACAAACACCGGTATCAATACAATAATTTGCCTTTTCGGTTAAATTTATATGCGTTATATCTGCATTATTTGAAATGCAAGGAGTATCAAATTTTACCGAACAAAGCGCTGAAAGTCGATTGATAAGTTCTATTTTCGAAACGCTTTGTTTTTGTCTTTTTGCAGTTATTTCTACCGAAAGCCGATGTTTTCTATCATATTTACAAGCAACATCGGTTGCCATTACACCGATTGAGCGCAAAAGCGTATCAATACGAGATGCTGTTTCGGTATCAAATCTCTCTGTATCATTAAATTCAAGCGCCATATCATAAAGCATATCAGAAAGGCCATCCATCTGCTCTGAAATTATACTGCGAATATCTGCGATTCTCTCGCTTGCCTTTAAATCAAATTGATACATTTCATGCTTTTCATACAAAACAGACACAACCTCTTCTGGCTTTAAACAACGCCTACTAAACTCTTCGGGAATATTATGCTTTGCAGTTTTACCTAAAGCGCTAAAGTTTTTTGTCATCTGTAAAAACGAAGCATAAGTTTCATCTCTTTTTGTTTTAAAGCAATGTGCATTAAGACCACATTTTTCACAGCATTGCTTTTTTGTTTGCAAAAACACTTTTTCTAGTGATAGCGTTTGCTTTTTATCTAACTTTTTACCGATTTCATCAACCGTTTTTGAAACTTCCATAAGCGCATTTGATGAGATTTTAAGACGCATAACAAGGTTTTTACGCATTGTATCTACTCTTGGAAACTGTGGTGGTGGAGAAAAGATATCTAAAAACACCTTATCAAGACTTCTTGGCAAAATTGAAAACAAAATACACCCAACAACTATTTCA